>CALWIS010000089.1 GCA_944380795.1 uncultured Clostridia bacterium
ACTCTGCTGGGAGACGGCGAGATCGAAGAGGGCCAGGTGTGGGAGGCTGCCATGTTTGCCGGCCACAAGAACCTGGACAATCTCTGCGTGATCGTGGACTTCAACGGCCTGCAGATCGACGGCCCGGTAAGCGAGGTTGGCGGTCCGGAGCCCATTGACAAGAAGTTCGAGGCTTTTGGCTTTGACGTGACCACCATCAACGGCCACTGCTTCGATGAGATCGAGGCTGCATTTGCCCATGTCAAGACCGTGAAGGGCAAGCCCTGCGCTATCATCGCCAAAACCATCAAGGGCAAGGGCGTTTCCTACATGGAGAACCAGGTGGGCTGGCACGGTACTGCCCCCAACGCCGAACAGTATGAGATCGCCATGAAGGAACTGAACCAGACCCTGGCAGAATTGGAGGCTGAATAAGATGGCTGAGATGGTAAAAAAGGCAACAAGAGAAAGCTTTGGTGAGGCTCTGGTAAAGCTGGCAGACGAGAACCCCGATATTGTGGTTCTGGACGCCGACCTGGCCGCTGCCACCAAGACCGGTACCTTTAAGAAAGCATATCCCGACCGCTTTATCGACTGCGGCATCGCAGAGTGCAACATGGTGGGCATCGCTGCCGGCCTGGCTACCTGCGGAAAGATCCCCTTTGCAGCGTCCTTTGCTATGTTCTCCGCTGGCCGTGCGTTTGAGCAGGTCCGCAACTCTGTCGGTTATCCGCACCTGAACGTGAAGATCGCCGGTTCTCACGCCGGTATCTCCACCGGTGAAGACGGCGCTACCCACCAGTGCTGCGAGGATATCGCCCTGATGCGCACCATCCCCGGCATGGTGGTTCTGAACCCCAGCGACCACTATGAGATGATCGCTGCCGTGAAGGCTGCTGCCGAGCACAATGGCCCGGTGTATATCCGTCTGGGCCGTCTGGCTGTGGAGAGCGTCAACAACAACGATGATTATAAGTTCGAGCTGGGCAAGGGCATCACCCTGCGCGACGGCAAGGACATCACTATTGTGGCCACCGGCCTGATGGTGGGTGAGGCTGTCAAGGCCGCCAAGGCACTGGAAGCTGATGGCATCGATGCCCGCGTCATCAACATCCACACCATTAAGCCTATCGACCGCGAGCTCATCGTTAAGGCCGCTAAGGAAACCGGCCGTATCGTCACCGTGGAAGAGCACAACATCATCGGTGGTCTGGGCGAGGCTGTCAGCGCCGTGGTGTGCGAGGAGTGCCCCGTGCCTGTGACCCGCATCGGCGTCAACGATGTATTTGGCCATTCCGGCCCCGCTGTGGACCTGCTCAAGGAATTCGGCCTGAGCGCAGAGCACATCGAGGAAGTCGTGAAAGACGTGCTGAAGAAGTAATTCTCAGATTTTTGATGCAATTTCAGAAGGAAGCGCTGGAAACAGCGCTTCCTTTTTTGTGTTGACTTTTGTCCGAAATCGGATTATAATATTATCCGATTTCGGACAAAAAGGAGTGGGAGTATGGATCAGCAAAATTTGCGCCGCCTGTTGCTGCGCTATAACAGCATCTATAAAGATACCGATCAGGTCTATCACCAATTTGCTAGGGCCTTTGGGCTTTCGGATTGCGCTTTCTGGATTCTGTACTTATTGGAGGAGAGCGACCGCACCTATACGCAGGCGGAAATTTGCGATACTCTTTCCTTTGCCAGACAGACGGTGAATTCTGCTCTGAAAAGTATGCAGGCTCAGGGAACGATTCATCTTGTGCCAGATGAGCACAGTAAAAAAAACAAGCTGGTTTGTCTCACTCCACAGGGAGAACAGTTTGTGAGGGCCACGGTAGATCGGGTAATTGATGCAGAGCTTTCTACCTTGGAACAGTTTTCGCCGGAAGAACGGGAATTTTTTTGAACCTCAACCAGAAATACGCCATTTGCCTGCGTAGGGAAGAGGAAAAGCTGCTGGCGTCTTTGCCGGAAAATGAGAAACCAAATTGTGAATGACTGGAAGGAAATGTGTCATGAGGATCCAATTATCCGATCATTTTAGTTACCATAGGCTTCTGCGTTTTGTACTGCCGTCCATTATCATGATGGTGTTCACCTCCATCTATAGCGTGGTGGACGGCCTGTTTGTGTCTAACTTTGCAGGAAAGACTGCCTTTGCCGCAGTGAATCTCATTATGCCGGTGCTGATGGCGCTGGGTGCCATCGGATTTTTAATCGGTACTGGAGGCAGTGCGGTAGTTTCCAAAACCTTGGGAGAAGGGGATAAAGAACAGGCCAGCCGATATTTTTCCATGTTGGTCTATGTCACCATTGCAGTGGGGATTTTCCTCACAGTGGTAGGACAAATTTTTCTGGCCCCTATTGCGGAATTATTGGGAGCAGAGGGACAAATGCTAAAAGATTGCATTCTGTATGGAAGAATCCTGCTTACATTCCAGACTGCTTTTATGCTGCAATGTGCTTTTCAGAGCTTTTTTGTGGCCGCAGAAAAGCCCAAGCTGGGGTTGGGGGTAACGGTTGCCGCCGGGATGACCAATATTGTACTGGATGCCTTGTTTGTAGGTGTTTTTCATTGGGGCATCGCCGGAGCTGCCGCTGCTACTGTTATCAGCCAGACAGTGGGAGGCATATTCCCCATTATTTATTTTTTGCGTAAGAACGATAGTCTCTTGCAGCTTACCCGAACCAAGCTGAACCTTCCGGTCTTGCTGCGGGTATGCGCCAATGGTTCTTCGGAGCTGATGACCAACCTGTCCACATCTGTGATGAATATCCTCTATAACTTCCAGCTTATGCGGTTTGCCGGGGAGGACGGCGTAGCGGCTTTTGGAGTCATTATGTATGTCAATTTTATTTTTTCAGCGGTTTATTTTGGATATGCCATTGGCAGTGCTCCTGTTATCAGCTACCATTATGGGGCTGCTAACCATGGGGAGTTAAAAAATCTGTTCCGAAAAAGCCTGTGCATCACATTCTGTTTTGGTATTGCCATGCTGCTGCTTTCAGAATTGCTGGCCTCCCCTTTGGCAGAGCTTTTTGTAGGGTACGACCGTGCGCTGTATGATTTGACCTGCCGGGGATTCCGTATCTATGCTTTGTGCTTTTTAGTGTGCGGGTTCAGTGTGTTTGGCTCCGCCTTTTTTACGGCTCTTAATAATGGTGCGGTATCCGCCGGCATTTCTTTTTTGCGCATGCTGGTATTCCAGCTGATTACCATTTTGATTTTGCCCGCCTTGCTGGGTATCGACGGTGTATGGCTGGCGATCGTTGTGGCAGAACTAATGGCGCTGGCAGTTACCATCTTTTTCTTTTGTATCAAACGCAAACAATATCATTACGCATAAGCAAAGGCCCCGCATCCTAATAAAAGGATGCGGGGCCTTTGCTTAAAAGTTTTGGCTTATTGGGTCATACCCTTGTGGATGGTTTTCTCATACTCTTTGTAATTCTGTGCCCAGCTTACATAGGCGGGGTCTTCCCGGTGATCGGGAAGGCGGTATTCCTTGGAGAGGTATTTTCCAAGAAATGCGGTAACCTTTTGCGCGCCGTATACGTTCATATGGTCCCCACCGTCTCGGGAATCTTTATCCCAATCAATCCCCATTTCTTGTGCAGAAAAGTTCATGTCCAGATACGGAAGTCCGTATCCTTTGGCAAGGCGCTGGATGGCATTGTGCTTTTGATAATTCCAGTTTACCGGCGCCGGGGCATTGATTACCAACAGGCGGATGTCTTTTTCTCGGCATAAAGAAGCGATCTTGTCAAAGTAATGGCGGTTTACCTCTTCTACATCCCGTGCTTTGTCGGTCTTTTTCATATAGTCGTGTCCACCCTTCCAGGGCTTGGAGGCGTAAGTGGGCACAAATCCCTTCAGGGGGTTGATCCAGTTATATTGGATCTGTCCCGTAAAATCCTGTAGCGAGAGGTTTTTCCAGCGGTCGTGGTATTCGATGAGAGGTAGAGTTTTCTCAACCTCCCGGAAAAATACCCGCTGTACATCTTCCTGAAAACCAGAGGAGCGGAACATAGCATTGGCTTCCAAAATTACCAGCTTAGGCTTTTGCGTTTCGCAGAATTTTTCCAAAGACAGGTAGGTATCCTCCATATGTTGTCCAGGTGTTCCGCAGACATAGCCGGTATACCCATAGTCCTTCCATAGCTGCATGGGGCTAATGGAGGAATATGTCTCGCTGTCCCCAATCACTACAAAATCGATGGTATCCGTTTGTTCGGCCAGATATCCAAAGGCCCGGGCATTGCGCATCCCGCTGGATTTGATATTGCTTTTGGGCATTACCATCCAGGAACTGGCTGCAATCAGCAAACTAAAAATAAGAAGAAATGCAGCGCTGCGGAGCAGAGGCCTTTTTTTCTTTTCCATACCTGTCACCTCCTAAAATCCTGCATACATAGGCTCCACAGGAACATATCCCACCCCATAAGCTCCAAAAATAATGACTGCCATAATGGCCGCATAATACACACTCCACCGAAGGGGTGTAGGTGCGGCAGAAAGCTTTTTCCGGAGAGGAATATTCTGCTCCTGTAAAATACTCACCATCAGTACGATACCTACCGCTACCACCAGAATCAGCACATCGTACCGGTCGATTCCCAATGCCAGTTCCTCCAGAGAAGGAAGAGAGAAATCCGTGACCATTTTGTGGAACATGGAGAGCCCGGCCTTCAGGCCGTTGGCACGGAAGAATAACTCGCCCACACATACGATACCGGCTGTGCGAAGAATACGGAAGATTCGATACCAGCCTTTGTCGCGCTGGATATGCAAGGCATCCAGTACCTTACGGGTAAAGGGTTCTGTCAGATTTGCCAGCACGATAAAGAAAAAGTGGTACATTCCAAAGAAAAGATAGCTCCAGGCGGCTCCATGCCACAGGCCATTGCAAAACCATACGCAGAACAGGGCGATGGTTCCCGCTACCAATGGGCCAAAATGATTGCCCAACCGCTTGCGGCAGGCGGAAGTGGTCTTTTTCAGAGGGCCGGAGAGGGAGAGGGGATAGTAGATATAGTCCCGGAACCAGGCGCCCAGGGTGATGTGCCAGCGGGTCCAGAATTCAGAGATGCTTTTGGAAAAGAAGGGACGGCGGAAGTTTTCCGGCATCCGTACCCCAAAGATCTCTCCCATTCCCATGACCATATCCATGATGCCGGAGAAATCCATATAAAGCTGGCAGGTATAGGCCAGCATGCCCAATAGGATCACCGGGCCTTTTTGTTCTTGATAATGAGTAAATATCGTGTTAACAAAAACATTCAATCGGTCGGCAATGACCATTTTTTTAAACAGTCCATACAGCATCCGTTGTGCCCCTCGGGTAAGGGCATCATACCGAATGGGGGAACCGGCAAAGAGTGCCTCCGCTGTTTGGGAATACCGGCAGATGGGACCTTCCATCAGCTGTGGGAAAAATCCCATATACAGCGCTAACCTGCCTAGGCTCCGGTCGGCAGTAATGGTGCCCCGGTATACGTCGGTGAGATAGGAAACGGCCTGCATGGTGTAAAAAGAAATGCCAATAGGCAGCATCCACTGGAAGGTGGGGATCACTTCTGCCATACCCAGTCCCCGGAAGATCAAATTTACATTGGCACCAAAGAAATTGGCATATTTTAAGCACAAAAGGGTTCCCAGCTGCAGCAGGATACCAGCAGCCAACACGCCCCGCATTTTATGCTTACGGGCTTCTTTGAGGGCTTTGCGCTCCGGCTTTTCCGCTGCTCGAATGGCAGCGTCAGCATCCCGGCGGATGGAATCCAGCCATAACCCAAAGTGATGGATGGAAAAGGTGGAAAGTACAAGGAACAAAAGCAGTTTTCCGCTGATGCTCCAGAAAAAGAGGTAGCTTGCCCCAAGTAATGTTTTCCACCGGTGCCGCTGGGGAGTCAGTTGATAACACAACAAAGTAAGTGGGAAAAAAAGCAACAGGAAAACAGGGGCCTGATAGCTCATTTACTCCTCCTCCAAACGTTGAATCATGCTCCAGATGCTCTGGGCGGAGTTAAAATTGGCGGGCACGATCTCCACTGTGGGGATCTCAATATCAAATTCCTCCTCCAGCTCTGCCACCAAAGAAAGAATGGCCAGGGAGTCCAGATAGTTGTCGGTCACCAGAGTGGTGCAGGTCTCGTAATCTGCATCGGGCTGAATAGCTTCCAAAATTTCCAGTAATTTTTCCATGGTACATACCTCATTCCTTTTATAATTCCGTTTGTTTTTCCACCAATTTATTGCTTTTGGTTAAAAGTTTCCGCTGCCACATGGGGCCGCAAAAGTTCTAACCCTTGGCTTTGTGACCAGCTGGCCACTGCTGGGAGATCGCGGCTTAAAAACAGAGCGATTCCCTCAGTGACGCAGTAGGCGCCGGCCTTTTCAAAGACGAACACATCCCCCAGTTCCGGAGTGGGAAGGGGAAGCTGTTTGACCAGAATATCGTTGACAGTGCACAGGGAACCGCACAGGTTCCACGGTACAGGTTCGCCGGAGCGTTCCTGCAAACAGCAGACCGGTGGGTGCTTCATAGCCATACTTTGACCGTAGTAGCTGATCTGGTGCATCCCGCCGTCCAGAATGCAGTAATTCTGTCCCCGACTGGATTTTATATCTCCCACACTGGTGAGATAATATCCGCACTCCGCTACCATAGAACGTCCCATTTCCAAAGTGATGGTGCCGGAGAACGCCATGTTTTCCAGCATTTGGGCAAAGCTGCGGAAAAATTCTTCTTCCTCCCATGGCTCGTCCTCTTCAAAATAGAACACCGGGAATCCGGGGCCGTATTCCAGTTCTTGCACTAAGAAACCTTCCTCCTCCTGCAGGGAGCGGACTAAATCGTCCAGCCGGTCCAGCTCCCGCTGGAGACGCTTGAGGGAATGCTTCTGGGTGCCGGAATACAGCTGGATTCCTACGATCTCACTGTGGGGCCACTGGTTCCGTTCCCGGATGATCTGCCGCAGCGTTTCTTCTTCCATACCAAACTGGTTCCCACTGGTGAGCCGCAAAAGGACCCGGATAGTCTGCCCATGTTTTTCGGCGCATTGGTGCAGCAAATGCCACTGATGCAGGGATTCTGCGGTGTAGATCCCCATATGGGGGCATTGCTCCATCATTTCTTCCGTATCCTTTTGGGATTTATTTACCCCAGAGATCACCAGCTTTTCCGGCGGGAGCCCTTGGCTGCGGCAGATGCGGTATTCCCCAGGAGAGCACACCTCAAAGCGTTCTACCTCTTGGTTCAGTGCCTGCACCAAAAATGGGTTTGCCTTTACGGCATAACACAGACCAGCCCTGGTCCCTACATAGCTTCGTATACGCTCCATACGCTGGTGTAACCTGTCCAGATGGAACAGGTACAGCGGTGTACCCAGCGATTGGGCGGCCTGATACAAGAACTCTTTCTTCATAGTATTCTCCTTTTACCGTCCGTTCCGTTCTTTTAGGGCTTTGCGGTCCATTTTGCCGTTGGCTGTCATGGGCATTTCTTCCAGCTGCACATAGACGCCGGGGATCATAAAGACCGGCAGCGTTTCTGCCAGTGTCCGGCGGATGTCGCGGCCTGTGGGAAGGCCCACATAGTAGGCTAGAAGGCGGCTTTTCTTTTCGTCAAACAGGCAGCAGGCCCGTTCAACGCCTTCTACCGAGGAGAGAGCTCGTTCCACCTCTTCCAGTTCAATGCGGTGTCCCATGTGTTTGATCTGGAAGTCTTTGCGTCCGGCGAAGAACAGTTCTCCCTGTTCATTGCGCCATCCTAGGTCGCCGGTGCGGTACATCCGTTCCGGGTATCCTGTGGTGAGGGGGTTCAAAGCGAAGCGGCTTTCCGTTTGGGCGGGGTCATTATAATAGCCAAGGGCCAGCGCAGTGCCGGAAACACAGATCTCCCCGGTTTTCCCAGGCTCCCGTATCTCCCGGCTCTCTTCATCCAGCAAAAACACCCGCTCGTTTGGAAAACTCCTGCCAATGGGCAGGCCCTCTGCGTATACCCGGGAGGGGTCTACCTCGTGCCAAGTGCAGTTGCAGGTAATCTCCGTGGGGCCATAGAGGTTGATGAACCGGGCATGGGGCAGATGTTCCATCCACTGCTTTAGGTGTTTCATGGGCATGGCCTCCCCGCTGAACAGGATTTTGTTCACGCATTGGGGAGTGCGGTAGTCCAGCCCATGAAAAGTGGTAATGAGGCACAGGGCGGAAACGGCCCAGATCATGGTGGTGACTTCTCGCTCACACAGGTGATCCAGCAGTGCCGCCGGAGCGGAGAACAGGGAACGGGGGAGAATCTCCAGCCGGGCCCCGGTTTTCATGGCGGAATAGATGTCCTTTACCGAGACGTCAAAATCAAAGGGGGCCTGATTGCCGATAACGTCTTCCTCCGTAATGTGGAACAGCTCGGTAAAACACTCTATAAAATCAATGACGGAGCGGTGGGCCACCACCACCCCTTTTGGGGTGCCGGTAGAGCCGGAGGTGAAATTGGCATATAAAGGATCAGTGTCCAAAGCATTTTCCCGTATCTGCCGGAGTATTGCCGGGTTTTCCTCCTGTGCCATGAGTTCCTCCCAGAAAAGGGGCTCCAGGTCTGGTAAGTCCGGCAATTTTTCCGCCATGTCCCGGCTGGTGACGATGCGGCGGCATTGGAGGGTATTTAAGATTGCCTCTATCCGCGGAGCGGGGAATTCCGGGTTAATGAGTACATAAAAGCATCCGGCATACACGACCCCAAAAAATATTTTTAAGGTATCCACGCTTTTGTCCATCAGCACCGGCACCGGTGTTCGAGGGGCGAAGTGGGGAATTAACCCGCTTCCCATTTTCCGGGCATCCTTTAAAAGCTGTGTATAGGTGCAGGCGGTATCCATATCCGCCGCTGCGGTTTTATGGGGAAACAGAGAGGCGGAACGCTCCAGATATTCCAATACATTTCGCATCATCATGGGGGGTCATCCTTTCCTGCTGTGGCTTTTTAGAAAAACCACAGAAAAATCCCGACGGAAAAGTAAATACTTTTGCCGCCGGGATCATTGTACCGGAAGAATATGAATCGGATTTATGCGGAACCTAAAGATATCTACAGGTTTCTATTTTTTATCTACTTTTCCGGCAGGGAGGGCTTTACAAGGGGAAGAAAAATGCGGAATTCCGCCGAAAGGCCGTGGGTACGGTCTTTTACCAAATGGACGGAACCACCGTGAGCTTCTACAATTTTTTTCACAATGGACATTCCAAGCCCGTGGCCCTGCTGGTTTCCCCGGGCACTATCCCCCACCACAAAGGGGTCAAAAATGGTATCGTAAATTTCCGGTGGGATGCCGACACCCCGGTCGCCCACTGTAAGGACGGCTTTCCCATCCCAGGTTTCTAGGCCGCAGAAAATTTCGGTCCCATCTGGATTATAGCGCAGGGTGTTGTTGAGAAGGTTGTCCATCACTCGACGGAACATTTTGGGGTCAATGGCACACCAAATCTCTTTTTCCGGAAATTCCACCGACAGGCTGCATCCAGCCATTTCCAATTCCTCATATTTTTCCCCTAGGTATTCCTTTAAGTATTCGCATAGATCCCAGGGGATAGGAGACACCCGGAAATCCGGATGGGTCATGGAGCAGTATTCAAAGAAAGAGGTGGTCAGGGCGGAAACCTCTCCCGCTTTACGGCAGATGAGTTCCACATATTGGGGCACTGTCTCTGCTGGTACAATACCGTCACAAATGGCCTTGGCATAACCTTGGATAACGGTAATAGGGGTTTTAAGATCGTGGGAAATATCCATGAGCATCCGACGGCGGTCCTCCTCCAGCTTTGCTTTTTGCCGTTGGCTTTCCTCCAGCCTTTCCGCCATTTGGTTAAAGTTGTACACGATTTCTGCAAATTCCCGTGGTCCGGTATAGCGTTCCAGGTCGATCTGCTGTTTTTCCGGCATCCCCAGTATGGCGGCATTGAGGGGACGAAGGTATCGTTTTACCTGGCGCCCGATAAAAAATCCGAATACTGCCAGCACAATGAGAAAAGCAGGGATCAGGAAAAACCAGATCCGATATCCGTTATCCACAGCATCTCCAAAATCCCGCAGGGTCAGGCGAGGGGAATAAAAAATCATAATACGAGGTTCCCCTTTTGTGTTTTGGTAGGTATACTTGGAAACAAAATATTTTTTAGAATAGATTCCGTGCATGAAGTTGATCTCTGTTTCTGTTAAGGAATCCACCCCAGAAAAAAGGTTTCCACTTATTATGTTGTACTGGGAATCCACGATGCAGTAGGCATTGATGACTTCATATTCCCCTTGATAGCTGCGCTCTGTAATAATGTAGTGGCCATTTTCCCCTTTTAAACGGGAAATAGAGAGGTAGCTATTGCTGTTGTAATCCTCGATACACTGAAGCTCTACGTCGCTGAAGCTGGAACGAATATCCGGGTCGCTCTGATACACTACTTCCTTATTCCGGTCCAGTACCACGAATTGGCATTCCTGAAATTTGCCCAAAGGGATTTTTTCGTAGTCATCATGAAGGATCTCTTCTTCAAATTGGAGGAAGTCGTTAAAGTCTGGCCGGTAGAGCATTTGTGAAAGCCAGCTGGTCACGCCTGCGTATACCACGGCGATCACTAACAGCAGCGTCATCGAGAAGAAAAACAGCCATTTCAGACATACAAAGACTAACCGGTTCCGATTATTTTTTATCTCGTTCTTTTCCATCGAATTTATACCCTATCCCTCGAATCGTTTTAATGTAAATTGGATGTTTGGGGTCGTCCTCAATTTTTTCCCGCAGATTAGAGATATGTACCATCATGGTGTTGTCGTCGCCTTTCATCCCTTCTTCCCCGCTGACAGCCTGATACAGCTGGGCTTTGGTGAATACCCTGCCGGGGGATTTCATCATTTTCAAAAGGATTTTCAATTCGGCAGAGGTCACCGGTACCGGCAAGCTGTTGCGGCTCAGAGTAAAGTGCTCCAAATCCACGCAGAGGTCTCCAACGCGCAGGCGCTTCACCGGTTCCCCTTCTGCAGGCACATTGCTGCCAAGCTGATAGAACCGGCGCAGACTGGCCTGTACTTGGGCCACCAGTTCTCCCGGCTGAAAAGGCTTTGTCATGTAAATATCCGCGCCGATTTCCAGCCCGTGGACCCGGTCTTCCTCCTTGCCTTTTGCCGAAAGGATGATGAGGGGGAGGTTGCTGATTTTTCGAATCTCCTCCGTTAAAGTAAATCCATCCATTTTAGGCATCATCACGTCTAAGATGGCCAGAGATACCCGATGTTGTTGTAAAAGCTCCAAGGCCTCCACGCCGTTTTCGGCAATGAGTACACCATACCCACTGTTTTCCAGATAAATACGCAGCAGTCCTGCAATATCCACATCGTCTTCTGCAATTAGAATGGTATGTTCCATCTCTTCACCTCTTTGCTATACAGTCGTTTCCGTTTGTATCATACCATAGATTTATGAAAATGCCGCATCTTTTGCCTAAAGAAATCTATAGGAAACCGTAAGTGCCGCAAAATTTAAGAATCCGTTTTACAGATTTTCAAAAATTCCCGCAGAGTTTGAGAGGGGCGTCGATTCTTTTGCCACACCAATAGGATATCGGTGTTCAGAGAGGGGTCGGCAATATCGTATAAATGCAGGCCATCGCAAAGCTCCTGCATGGAGTTGGGAAAGATAGCAGTTGCCAGCCGGTTTTTTACCCACAGCAGGGCGTCTCGGGCGTCATCGCACACGCA
Source organism: uncultured Clostridia bacterium (assembly GCA_944380795.1). Classification (GTDB taxonomy): domain Bacteria; phylum Bacillota; class Clostridia; order Oscillospirales; family Acutalibacteraceae; genus Heritagella_A. Next base: position 11,715 of record CALWIS010000089.1, read on the forward strand.
GAATATCTGAGGAGAAAGCCCCTTGGCGTGAAAGGCGTCCAGAATAAAGCTCTCATACCGCCGGTATAAGATCAGTGGCAGTTGGGTAAGGTGCTGGAGCTGGATCGTTCTATTTTGACTCACGGATAGTGGAGAGGCAGAAACTGCGATCATGTGGTCGTGGAGAAGGGAACGGGCCTCCATCCCCTCCAGCTTTACCGGCGTGCGCACGGCGGAGACCTCAATAATACCGTCGGCCAGCAGGCTGGAAAGAGTAAAGGTGCTGCCGTCCCGCACCTCAAAGCGAACATGGGGAAAAGTCCGGGAAAATCGGGAGAGGTAGGGCATCATAATGGTCACGCTGGTGGGTGTCATGCCAATGCGCAGTACCTGGCTTTTACCGGTGTTGGCTACTTCAATGGAGGCCGACTGGGTATATTGCAGGATATTTTCCGCACGGGCATAGAGAAGTTCTCCGGCCTCGGTGAGGCTCACCCCTTTGCGGGTGCGCTCCAAAAGCTGCACCCCCAGTTCCTCTTCCAGCTGCTTCATTTGGTAGCTTAAAGGCGGCTGGGACATATGTAGCCGCTTGGCGGCCTCGTTGATGCTTCCCGTATTGGCAATGGCTCGGAAGTATTCCAGCTGTTTTAATTCCATATTACCGCTCCTATATAAAAATCATATAACAAACCACTAAAAACAATATTATACATATACATGATAACGGGTTATAATAGATTTGTCAAAGAAAAGAGAGGAAAGGGGAACGCATGATGCGAAGGCTTGCGGTCTATCTAAAAAATTACAAAAAGGAGAGCATCCTGGCGCCGCTTTTTAAAGCGCTGGAAGTGGTATTCGATCTGTTGGTGCCAGTGGTGGTGGCCCAGATCATCGACGTGGGTGTAGCTGGAGGGGATACCGGCTATATTATCCGCCGGGTGCTCCTGTTGATCCTGTTGGCTTTGTTGGGATTGTGCAGCAGTGTTACCGCCCAATATTTTGCTGCCAAGGCCAGCGTAGGCTTTGCTACCAAGCTGCGGCAGAGTGTATTTGACCATGTGCAGCGGTTTTCCTATACGGAGCTGGATACTATCGGTACCAGTACCCTTATTACCCGTCTCACCGACGACGTGAATCAGGTACAGAACGGCCTCAATATGGGGCTGCGGCTGCTGCTTCGCAGCCCTCTCATTGTTATCGGTTCTATGATTATGGCGTTTACCATCAACGTGCAGTGCGCCTTGACTTTTGCCGTATCTATCCCCCTGCTGTTTGCTGTGACTTTTTGTATTATGTTCATCAGCATCCCCCTGTTCCGCAAGGTGCAGGGAAAGCTGGATAAAGTCACCGGACTGACTCGGGAGAATCTCACCGGCGTGCGGGTGATCCGCGCCTTTTGCCGGGAGGAAGGCTCCGTGGAGGAGTTTGAGCGGGAGAACCGTGCCCTGACTCATTTCAGTGAGTTTGTGGGCAAAATATCTGCGCTGCTCAACCCCCTCACCTATGTGCTTATCAATATCGCCACCATTATTCTCATCCAGCGGGCCGGTGTGCAGGTCAATCTGGGGGATATGCAGCAGGGGCAGGTGGTCGCTCTTTACAACTACATGGCCCAGATGATTATTGAGCTCATCAAGCTGGCTTCTCTGGTCATCACCCTGAATAAATCCTTGGCCTGTGCCGGACGGGTGGTCAAAGTGCTGGAGGTAGAGCCGGGGATGCAGTATCCCGCCACGGGCAAAACTGCCGACGTTGCTGCGCAGAACGCAGTGGAATTCTCTCATGTTTCCTTTACCTATCAGGGGGCAGGCGCTCCCAGCCTTTCCGATATCAGTTTTTCCGTGAAAAAGGGCCAGACCGTGGGCATTATCGGAGGCACCGGCAGCGGCAAAACCAGCTTGGTGAACCTGATACCCCGATTTTACGATGCCGGGGAAGGGCAGGTGCTGATAAACGGCCTGCCCGTGGGAGAATATTCCAAAGAGGGAATCTGTCAAAAGGTGGGCGTTGTCCCCCAGCGTTCGGTGTTGTTTAAGGGCAGCATCCGGGAGAATTTGAAATGGGGCAACGAAAACGCCTCGGATGAACTTCTGTGGCAGGCAATCGATACCGCCCAGGCTCGGGAAGTGGTAGAGGGAAAGCCCGGAATGCTGGATTTCCCCATTGAACAGAATGGCCGGAACCTTTCCGGCGGCCAGCGGCAGCGCCTGACCATTGCCCGTGCGTTGGTCAAGGAGCCCGAGATCCTCATTTTGGACGACAGCGCCAGCGCTTTGGATTTTGCCACCGACGCAGCTCTGCGCCGGGCTATTGCTTCCATGGAAGGTAAGCTCACCACCTTTATCGTGTCTCAGCGCACGTCCAGCATCCGTCAGGCAGATTTGATTTTGGTGCTGGAGGATGGTCGTCTGGCCGGAAAGGGCACCCATGAAGAACTCATGGAAAACTGTCCCACCTATCAGGAAATCTATTATTCCCAGTTCCCGGAGGAACGTCCCACTAAGGCAGCAGGAAAGGAGGTGCTGGTATGAGCCGTAATCCACAAACAAAGGGTAAACTTTCCCCCAAGGAGGGGAGCAGTCTCCATACATTTCAAAAGGTAATGAAGTTTATTGGACGCTATCGGGTGCATCTGGTGTTCAGCATCCTGCTGGCAGCGGTTTCGGTGGTGCTCCAGCTGTATATCCCCATCC
>CALWIS010000090.1 GCA_944380795.1 uncultured Clostridia bacterium
AGGTGTTGGAATATGACCATGAGTGGGACGATGATGCTTATACCGGCAACAACAATACCTCGAATAACAATGGCAACAACAATTCCAACAATAACAATAATACCAATAATAACACCAGCAGCGATATCGGCGTAGAAAAGGCCAAGCAGATTGCCCTGTCTCATGCAGGGGTCAGCGCTTCGCAGGTAACCCGTTGGGAAAAAGCAAAGCGCGACGACAATGTTTATGACATTGAATTTAGAGCCAATGGTATGGAGTATGATTACGAGATCCACGCCACTTCTGGTAAGGTAGTGGAGTACAACCAGGAAAAGGACGATGATTATTACGAAGGCAATGGTTCCGGAAATTCCAATAACCAAGGCGGCAAAATCAGTGCTGACCAGGCCAAGGAGATCGCTCTATCCCATGCAGGAGTTTCTGCCGGACAGGTGACCCGTTGGGAAAAGGTGGAACTGGATGATGGTGCCTATGAAGTAGAGTTTAAGGCCAATGGCATGGAGTACTCCTTTGAAATTCAGGCTTCTTCCGGCAAAGTGTTGGAATATGACGTGGAGTGGGATGACTGAGAATCGCGTGCATAAATAAAAGCATTTGGGGCTCTGGAAAACCAGAGCCCTTTTGTTTATTTCTATTTTTAGAGTCTGTTAAGGCCTAATAATCATGTTTTCCCGTATAAATGCTACAAAACGCCAGATTTTTCAGTGTTTTCTTGGAGAGATAGGGGAAGATAAATTGGGCATTCTTGACAAATACATAGGCAAATGATATGATATAATGACATAAAGGTATGGCTATCTGTTTTTTGGGATATGATAAAACAACGACGATCAGGCTGTCACAGAGCCTTAGATCAGCGGAGGGATTTTCTGAATGAGTAACGAATTGAATCATTTGCGTGATAAGCATTTATGGGTGTTTAATGCAGGAAATGATTTTTCTGGAAACCCCAAGTGGCTTTTCATGTACATCGTCAATCACCACAAGGAGATCCAGCCGGTGTGGCTGTGCTACAACAAAAATAATATGAAATATGTGCGCCAGTTGGGATATAAGGCGTATATGTATCGTTCTGCTGCTGGAAAGCGTGTGATGCGGCGAGCAGGCGTATATGTGGTGAACCAGATGAAGGAGGTCTTTCAGCCAGAACTAGAAGGCGTGACCATCCTCAATCTGTGGCATGGCGTAGGCTGCAAGGCTATAGAAAAAAAGGTAATAGGCGGCTTTTTGGAGCAGGGTATCGTAAAGAAGAATATCCGAAACGCCACCCACTACCTCAATGAACAGCTCTTCCTGGTAACTTCTCCTTTGATGGAAAAGCATTTTCTGGAAAATTGCAATATCCGCGAAGAGAATTTAGTGCGGGCCGGATATCCTTGCTGCATGCACAAGGATGAGGTGAAAACCTTTGACCACGATATTCTGGCCAAAAAAGGCTTGGGGCTGGACACCCGTATCGCGGTGTATGCTCCCACTTATCGGGATGCTTCCCCCAATACCTTTTTTGAAAAAGCGATTCCTGATATGGAGCGTTTGGTGAAAAAGCTGGAAGAAAACCATATGCTTCTTATCTTTAAAATGCATCCCTTTATGAACGGGGATTACCGGTACCAGCAGTTGAAAAAACTGTATGGTAATCACCCCAACCTGCTTTTCTGGGATAACGCTAATGATATTTATGAGATCTTTGACCAGATCGAACTGGCAATCATCGATTATTCTTCCATCTTTTATGATATGCTGGCAGGCGGGGTCAAGTATTTTATCCGGTATATGTTTGACCTGGATCAGCCGGATAACCTGCGGGATTTTGTCTTTGATGTGAAGGAGATGACCTGCGGTAAAACAGCGGATAGCTTTGAGGAATTGCTCTCTGCCTTGGATCACTATCAGGAGGACGATACCGCCGACCGGCAGCGTATCCACGACCTGTTCTGGGCTTATGAGAAAGAGGATTCCATGGAGGAGATTGTCTCCCGGGCTCTTGCTTTTACGCCGGTGCAGGAAGAACTTCCCACCCTATACAGCTTTGATATTTTTGATACTCTGATCCGCCGTAAGGGCGGGTTGCCTATCAGTATTTTCTATAAGATTCAGGAAGAAATGCTTCGTTCCGGCCTGAACTTCCCCAACTATGTGCAGCGGGATTTCATCCAGGTGCGCCGGTTCTGCGAGACGAACGTTCGGGAATACTATAAGAAATTGCAGGACGTGCATTTGGTGGAGTGGCTGGAAATTTCCCTCCAACAGATCTACGACCATATGGCCGAGCGGTATCAACTGACACAAGAGCAAAAGGACTTCCTCATCCAGACGGAGATTCGGGAGGAGATCAACGATTGTATCCCCGATCCGGAGCGCATCCATCTGGTAAAAGAATTGCTGGCAGATGGAAACAAAGTGGTGCTGGTGAGTGACATGTACTTGCCTATTGAAGTGATCCGCACCATGCTCTCCAAGGCAGACCCGGTACTGGGAGAACTGCCCTTATATCTTTCCAGTGACTGTGGATATCAGAAGACCACTTGGAAACTATTCTACCATGTATTCCACGATTTGGATTACCGGTTTGGCAAGTGGGTGCATTATGGAGATAGCCCTCTGGCTGACACCAAGCGGCCCCGCACCTTGGGGATCGAAACTGTGAACCATAAGGCAATTGCTTTTAACGGTTACGAGAAGGCTTTGGCCAATGGTTTGCAGTCCTATGATGGCTATCTTACTGCTGCCCTCATGGCCCGTTTCCGTCTGGAGCAAGAGCCGGATTCTACTGCCCGGTATACCTACGAGTATGCTTCTTTGTATTTTGTGCCGTATATTAGCTGGTGCATTAAGGATGCTATGGCTCGTGGTATTCGGTGTTTGTATTTCATTTCCCGAGATGGCTACCACTTGAAGCGGATTGCCGACGCCATTATTGAAACAAAAGGATATGACATCCGCACGAAGTACATTTATGGTTCCCGTAAGGCGTGGCGGATTCCCTCCTTCATCACCGAGATCGACCAAGAGTTTTTCTCTGCTTTTGGCCAGTTTGGCGGCTGCACCGATTTTAAGACCCTTTTGAAGGCCTTGGATATGGATGAAGCTACCTTTGACGAGTATTTCCCGGAGCTTTCCAGTGTAAAAACTGCCAAGACTATCACCAAAAAAGAGATGGCCAATTTGCGCCAGACCTTTAAGAATTCGCCGCGTTATGTACAGCGGGTCATGGAGCAGGCGGATCGGGAGCGGCCTATTGTGCTGGATTATCTCCGTCAAGAGATTGATTTTAATGAGAAATTTGCTTTTGCGGAATACTGGGGCCGTGGGTATACTCAGGACTGCCTGACCCGGTTGTTGTGTGCCGCAGCGGGACGGGAGATAGAAGATCCCTTCTATTATGTGCGGAGTATTTATCCTACAGATGGACTTTCCGTTCGGCATAACTTTACAGTGACCCGAGCTTCCCTGCTGTTTGTAGAAGCTCTGTTTGCCAACCTGCCCTATCGCAGTATTACCCAATATCAGTGGGACGGAGATAAAATCGTTCCGGTGCTGGTGGACTGTGACAATGATAAGGCACTGCATGAAGCGTTCTCCTATTATCTTCCTCAATTTGCCCGGGATTTCTACTCCATGGAGCTATTGGATGAGGACACAGCGGAGAAGGAGCTCTTCGATTTTGCTATGCGGTATTTCCAAGAAAGCACTACCGATCCTTGTATCGTGGATAATGTAGGCCATTTGAAGGATTCCGTAGAGCTGTATGGAAAGGTGCGGGAATTTGCGCCTCCCATTACCTTCCATTCCTTTATAGAACGGGCTGGGGGAAAGTGGTTCCATACCCGGAATATCAAGATCTCTCTGGCACGCTCCCGCAAGATTTATGGGCGATTGTATGTGCTGTATCATAATAAGCTGCGCCATAAAAAATCTGTGCGGAAAATAGTGCGCTGGAAGCGTCGGCTTTTCCACTAATATAATTTGAATAATCATAGTAGGAAAGGGTCTCCCAGTTTAGGGAGACCCTTTGGTTTAAAAAGTACCGCCTTATCCCTGTTGCTTAGGGATAAGGCGGTATCATTATGTTGCCAGTTGACTTTAGGGCTTAATATTTACCTTCTTTGTCTACTTCGTAATAGTTAGCAGCGCTATTATGAATAAGAACATCATCCTGTGCTCCAGAAGAAGTCAGTGCCTCATCTAATTTAAAGTGAGCTACCTGATCGCGCATCATGTTGGCCTGCCCAGACAATTCCTCGCTGGCAGCAGCGCTTTCTTCTGCTGTAGCAGAATTAGTCTGCACCACATCCGCAATTTGATCTACACCCTTGGCAATTTCGGAAAGTCTATCCGCTTGTTCATGGTAAGCAATTGTAATTTTATTAAGAGTATCCACAGCTTTACGACTACCATCCGCCACAGTAGAAAGGGAGTCCGCTGTTTTCTGCGTCAATTCTCCTCCGTGCTGTACTGCTCGGACAGAATTTTCAATTAGCTGATTAGTCTTTTTCGCAGCTTCAGCGCTTTTTCCTGCCAGATTGCGGACCTCATCTGCGACAACAGAAAATCCTTTTCCGGCAGTTCCAGCTCGTGCTGCTTCTACAGCCGCATTAAGAGCTAAAATATTTGTTTGGAATGCGATATCATCAATAGTCTTGATAATGCTTCTGATGGCAGTAGATTGAGTGCTGATATCTTCCATAGCTTCACGCATCATTTCCATCTGATTGTTGCTCTTTTCTACCTCATCCTTGATTTGCTCAAGAAACTTTACAGCTTCTACTGCCTTTGCAGCTTCACTAGTAGCTTGTCCAGACAGATCTTGAATAGCAGAAGACAATTCTTGTACAGAAGATGCCTGCTCTGTAGCGCCTTGTGCCAAGGATTGGGCACCACTGGAGATTTGTTCTGCTCCGGCGTTAACTTGATCGGCAGACTGGGAGATGGAAACCATAGTTTCTGTTAGGGTGCTTCGAATACTCAACAAAGATTTTTTTACTTTGGCAAAATCGCCCGAATACTCATGTTGTAAAGTAAAGGTGAGATCACCCTTCCCAATTTGGCGAAGCACATTCGAAATTTCATCTATGTACAGGATATAGACTTTCAAACGTTCTACAATCTTCTCTACTCCACGGGCCACGTCGCCAACTTCATCATGGCTATTGACTTGTACCTCAACATCCAACTCGCCACTGGCAAGCTTGTCGACTGCATGGTTCAAACGCTTCAAGGGCTTGGTGATGGAGAGGGCAATCAGAATACAAATAATGGCCAGCAGAATTGCACAGGAGGATACACCTGTAACCAAGATCCAAATCATTGTAGAAGTGTGGGAGACGAATTCTTCCTGAGGCATAATTCCTAGCACCGTATAACCGGAATCGTCAATATTAAGGATGCTTCCATAATAAGAAGTTCCCCTACGGGTATAAAGAGTGGAGCTTTGATCGGTCTTGCTGAGAAGAGGATCCAGTATATTTGAGGAATATTCAGCATCCGCAGCGTTGGTATTAATCACAGAACTATCAGGATGATAAATGATTTGGCTATTCGAGTCGTATAAAGTGATATAGCCATTTTTACCAACAGTAATGGCACTCAACACTTCGTTCAAATGCTGCATATTTATATCCATACCAATAACACCCATAATGTTTCCATTTATAAAAACTGGGCTTGCAACGGTAACAGTATTACTATCTGAATTAGCACTCACATAAGTCTCAGTAATAATGGTGTCTTGTTTATCCATCACCATTTTATACCAGGAACGTGAAGAAAAATCAACATCTTCTTTTTCATATATCTGTCCATTATTTTGTAGAATTTCTTCTGTTGTAAGACTAAATACCCATACATAGTTAACATCTTCTTCATTATCCTGTTGTACAAAATCCAAAGTCTGCAAAAGGCTATTATATAACCTGTGTTTTGAAATGCCGCCTTCTGTTTTTTCTACCAACACATCTCGCACTAGTTGTGTAGAAGCTAAGGTTTCAGAAACACCATAATAGCGTTTAAAAAAGCCATCAACTTCTTTAGCTGCCGCTTTAGTTTCAGCATCTAGTTCAGAGCTTATAATTTTATTTACAGTATTCGAACTTTGTACCCCTAGAAATACTCCCATAATCGTAAGCACAATAAATAAGGGAGCTAAAATTGATACTAGTAGCTTGGGGGTAATCCCTAATTTTAATTTGTTTTTTTGCCTAATGTCGTAATTGTCTCTCGCTTTCATGTTGGTCCCTCCAAAGTATAATATCTTCAAAATATCGCGTAATTGTGATACGCGTATTTTATAGGGAAAATGGTAGATTCCATATGTTGCTAACTTTAATATTTTGAAATAACAAAAGCATTAATCCTACTCCACACATTAGCAACAGATTCTTTGTTTTGTGGTGAATTCTCAGCTGAACATAATTTTATTAAAAAAATTATACATAAAATTTTTTATTTTTCAAGACGTTTTTCTGTAAATTGCAAAAAATCAGATGGTTTTTGTGTCTAAAAGGCGTTTTTGCGCTTTTTTAACAAATATCCATAAAGAAAAATGTTTTTTTAAATAAAGGTTTTTTGAAAATTATTCTGCTGTTTTCTTTGGGTAAAACTAAAATTATGCAATTACCACCCGACACGATCAATCCGTTTTATAGAGGTAATACCACTCCTAGTATATTGAAAAGCAGATGATGGCTTCAAAGGAGAATTCTTGCCAAACCCGTAGAGGGAATGGTACAATAAAAAATTAGAAGATAAGGGCATGTAAACGCCCATAATAGGAGGATATTATGAAACGGGAAACAGCAAGCATCCGAAAGAATGACCGGCTGGAATTGGAGATCACCGGCCTTACTGCGGAAGGGGCGGGGGTAGGACGCCCGCAAGAGGGAGGATTGGCAGTTTTTGTTGCCGGTACTATCCCAGGGGAACGGGTGCTGGCCCATGTAATCAAGACCGCAAAAAATTACGCCATTGCCAAGACTGTGGAGATCCTGCGGCCTTCCCCGGACCGCATTCAGCCGGACTGCCCCTGCTTTTCCCAATGCGGCGGCTGTGTGTACCGCCACATGACCTATGAGCGGGAGCTGATGGCCAAGGAGCAGAAGGTGCAGGACGCTCTTTGCCGCATTGGGGGCTATGAGGGGTTCGCGGTAGCGCCCATTGTGGGGGCGAATTCCCCGGACCGGTACCGGAACAAGGCCCAATTCCCCATTGGGCAGAACAAAGAAGGGGAGATGGTGCTGGGGTTTTACGGCTTTCACAGCCACCGTGTGGTTCCCTGTGAGGATTGCCTGCTGCAGCCGGAATCCTTTGCCCGGGCCGCGGCGGCTTTTCGGGAATGGGCTGCCCATTGTGGGGAGCCGGTGTATGACGAGGCTACCCATACCGGCAAGCTGCGCCATTTTTACCTGCGGCAATCCTCCAACGGGGCGGTAATGGCCTGCTTGGTGGTAAACGGAAAGGGTGTGCGCCGGGAAGAAGAACTGGTGAAGGCCCTGCGCAGCCGGGTGCCGGAACTGAAAAGCTTGTTTATCAATGTGAACCGGGAGGACACCAATGTGGTGTTGGGAAAAGAAAACCGCTTGGTGTGGGGGGAAGAATGCCTCACCGATACCCTGTGCGGGCTGGAATTTACCATTTCGCCCCTGTCCTTCTTCCAGGTGAACCATGACCAGACCCAGCGGCTGTATGGTCTGGCGGCGGAGTTTGCTGGGCTTACCGGAGAGGAGACTTTGCTGGACCTTTATTGCGGCGCGGGGACCATCGGCCTCTCCATGGCCCATCAGGCAAAGCGCCTCATTGGGGTGGAGATCGTGGAGCCGGCAGTGGAGGACGCCCGACGGAACGCGGCGCGCAACCACATTGAAAACTGCGAGTTTTTGTGCATGGACGCCCCCAAGGCGGCCGCCCTGCTGGAAGAGCGGGGACTGCGGCCGGATGTGGTGATTGTGGACCCGCCCCGAAAGGGATGCGGACCCGGCCTGCAGGAGACCATCGCCCGGATGGCACCCCAGCGGGTGGTATATGTTTCCTGCGACCCGGCCACTTTGGCCCGGGATGTAAAGCTGTTCCGGGAGTTAGGGTATGAACTGCAAAAGGCCGTGCCTGTGGATATGTTTCCCAGAACGAGCCATGTGGAGACATGCGTCTTGTTAGGTAGGAAGAAATCGACCGAAAATATTCTGTATGGATATGTGGATGTTGAAACGAAAGACACAGACTATTTAAAGACTATGAAAGGCTGTGCAAGTTACACGCAGATTAAGGCATGGATAGAAAAAGAGTATGGTTTTAAGGTATCTTCTTTATATGTGGCACAGATAAAAGATAAGTTAGGAATGGAAAAAAGAGAGAACTACAACAAGGGAGAGAAAAAGGCAAGAGTGCCGCATTGTCCGCCGGAAAAAGAAAAAGCAATCATGGCGGCATTTAAGCATTTTAAAATGATTTAAGTAGAACATACATTATACAGCTTTTTTTGTATTTCTCCCCCGGTACCACTTTTTTAGCTGAGATTATTTTAAGATTTTTCGTGATATAAATTTAATTATCCCCACATATAAAATCGATATATTTATTGAAAATACAGGGGATATTTATAAAATATATACAATATAAATATTCCCCACGCGTCGCCTTTTGTAGTAGGGCTTGTCGATACTACAAAAGGCGTAATCTATGCAAACAGCGCTTTTGGAAATGGGGAATGATAAGGGGATATTTAAAAGAAATTGAATTAAATATTCCCTTTTGCTTCATTTTGTGCTATACTATCTATAGAGAAAGGAAGTGATGTTATGGCACGAAAAGAAGCAAATTTGGAAA
>CALWIS010000091.1 GCA_944380795.1 uncultured Clostridia bacterium
ATGGCCTCCATTTTCCCATCTGCGATACGATTTAGTGTCCAGGAGGAGGAGGAACCATTGAGAAAATATACCGCTCCATCATCTGTAAATTGGACGCTTTGCAGATCCGCATCGGTAACAATAGGCACTCCATTTTCATAGATCGGCCCGATGGACATCCCGTCAGCGTCGCCCCAGTAATACAGCTTTCCCGCCTGTGTGACGGTAAAGCCCATAAAACTGGAAACTAAATTGGGGGTCATATAAAAGTCATGGTAAACTATCTCTTCTCCCTCTATATGGCCCAACCATAGTCCACACGTAGAAGCTTCATTGCTGAGGTTATAAATACAAACCCAATCCCCCTCTACCTTCAAAATATATGGTTGTTCGGGTTTATTCTCTGGCAATCGCAGCTTTTTATCATTCACTGCCACATAATCCGCAGAGGATTTCTTGGGCCATGTGGAAGTGATATACACAATAATATTTTGCAGTTGAATACCACTGGAGCCTTCATAAAGCCCCATAATCTCAGAAAGAGAAAAAGTAGTTTCCTCCAAAGGTTGATATTCAAGCTTTTTGACCAAGGTGGAATCAATTTCCCCGCCAAAGGGATAGACTCCCAGGTTTTCTCCCATAAATTGCAGCCCTTTATCGTTCAGATGATAGAGGGAAGCATCTGGCACCCGCATAGTGCGGCCTTCCACCATTTGCATGACTTTCTCGCCATCGGCTCCCATATCGTTCTCCAACAGATCAGAGATGGGGACCTCTTGTCCTGTCCAGCAAACTAGATACAGGGAACCATCCACCATTTTGGCATAGCTTACAAGGTTTTCTAAGAGCACTTCCACCTTCCCATCCTGCCATTGGCACAGACGGTAGCCATTTTCTGTTTGATCCACATAGTATACGGTATTTCCAGAAAGCATCACCGCACTGGCATAAAAATCCTTCAGCCATTTTTGCTCCAAGGTATTGGCATCATAGATTCCCATAGTCGAAGAACTTTGGGTAACCAGCAAAGAGCCATTCTCCCAGAAACAGGGGGAATATCCATGCACAAGCCCTACTTTCTGTTTTTTACTGCTGGCGATATCATATTGATATAAGACAGCGTCTTTTTCACCTGTTTCATAACACGAGTAATAAAAATATTTTCCATCCTTAGAAAAGTTGGAGTATCCGCAAGGGAGCTCTTGCAGGGAAACTGTCTCTCCCTCTGGCGGCATAAGCTTTAAAAGCGATTCCTGTTTATCCATCCACGCAAAGGATTTCTGATCGGGACTAGTCCAAAGGTTATACTCCATTTCATCAATGTACGGCGTAATGGTTTTTGGCTCGCCAACAGCAGGCAAGGCCATAAGCGTATCACCCTGTACAAAGAAGGCAGACTCCTGCGGCAACACCTGAGGTTTGGGCCAGAGCGTTACTGCGACAGCTGTAACCACTATTACCACCGCTACTACTGCGGCAGTAAGCTTCTGCCACCGCTTAAAACATTTGCGGGGATGGAGGGCTCCTTCTTCTGCCCTCTCTGGAAGAGAAGGCTCCTCTTCCTTTTTCGGAACTTCTTCTCCGGGTGTTTCCGACTCTGGGGAGGATTCCCATCGCAGCAGTTCTTCCACCTGGAAATCTGGAGGAGTTTCTGCAGGAACTACCGCGTCATTCTCCGGAGGCCGAAACAAGCTGTCGTCCTGCTGCTTTTCCGGATCTACACCACAACCTGGGCAGGGGCCTGTTCCTTCCCACTCCGTTTTGCAAAATGGACATGTTTTCATGATAACGCCTCCTTTTCCCAACAATTCATTGATTGCAGCTATACGCAAACACAATTTTCTCAAATAGATGCTATTTTCCAACCATAAATTTTTATGGATACTGCATCACTGCAAAGCACCATCACCATTTTCCATTTCATCTCCATCGATCAATGGCTCCAACAATGATGGGAGCAGCTTGTCCACTTGCTGCGCTGCCAAAGCTATTTTTTCTTCCGATGTACAGGCAAACAGATCATAGCTGCTATCCTCCCGCCTTTGCAGGAACATGGCACTGTCTCGGCTATAAGCGGTAAAACTTTCCACCTGTTGTGCCAATATCTCCCGCTCCTCGCCGTCCATACGGCAAAGGGCCAGCTTATCGGAGTAAATACCTTCCAAAAAATATACCGCACCATCACTGGTACATTGTATACTTTCCGGCACAACTTCATCGGAGATCTCTATCCCGTTGGCATAAAAACTTGCGTTGTGTTGCCCTGCCCAATAATAGAGATCTCCCTCTGCTGTCATCATAAAATCGGTGATGCTGGCCTCGGGCACTAAATAGGAATTTTGATACGACACATTGTTTCCTTCAAACTTCCCTACCCAAAGGGTAGGCCCCGCAAGTTCTTGACCGCTTATTTGGTAAAGGCATACCCAATTCCCCATAGAACGGAAATCAATGGGGTTTTGAAGGGCATTCTCCGGCAAGCGAAAGAGCTTTTCTTCCACTGCCATAAAGTTGACCGGGTTTTCCTGCGGCCACTGACTGCTTATGTAAGCATTAAAGCTAATCTCTGGAAAATCCAAAGCAAGCTGATACAGTTCAGAAAGAGGAAATGTCCCCTTTACTTGCTCTACCGAAAGATACCCCGGCGAGGAAACCATGATTCTTTCCTTGTCGATTTGTGAGTATAAGTAGAGAGTGAGGTCATCTCCCATAGGCCGCAGCGACTCACCAGTAAAGTAATACAGGCAGCGGTTAGGAGGAAAAACTGTTTCCCCCTCCAAACTTTGCAGAAAATCTTCCCCTTCCGCACCCAAGTCGTTGTTCATCAGCTCTGTAATGGGGATAGGTTCCCCTTTTTCTTGGTAACACTCAATATAGGCAGAGCCATCGGAATTGGGAAAAAAGTTGCTGATATTTTGAAGCAATACTTTCTTTTCCCCATCCTGCCAGCAGCACAGCTGCATACTGCCTTCTGAATCTTCCATATTTTCTACATAGTAGATCCTCTTTTCAGAAAGGGACACAATGCTGCCGTTGATCTCTTCGGAACCTATTTCCTGTAGGGTGTCGGCATCGTAAAACACAAAACGGCTGGCATCATAGAGCACCAGCAGGGAACCCTTCTCCCAATAAGTGCCGTACCCTACCGGCCCTACCCTGCGCTGTCGCTTGGTAGCAACATCCATTTGATATAAGACGTTCTCATTCTCCTCCGGCGATAAGCCATACAAAAATCTGCTATCCTGTGAAAATTTGGGGGCATATAGAGGTATCTGAGAAAAAGAAAAGACTTCCTCTTCCGGTACCCAAAGCTTTAAGGCCCCATTTTCCTCCCAAGCAATTTTCTGATGGTCGGGAGAAATTTCTAAAGATTCCTCCATACCCTCGTTATATACACCTAGATTTTGGGTCGTTTCCCCCATGGGCAAAGCCATAAGCATGCCGTCCTGCACAAAAAAAGCGGGTTCCGGAGGCAGTGTCTGAGGCTGAGACCAAAACATTACCGCAACAGCCGTTATTACCACTGCCAATGCCACCGCTGCGGCAGTGATCTTCTGCCACCGTTTAAAACACTTGTGGGGACATGGCGGGCTTTGTTCCGGCTCTTCCAGAATGGGGGCCTCTTTTTCTTCCTTTTGGGATTCTGTGTTGGGACTTTCCGGCTCTGGGGAGGGTTCCCATCGCAGCAGCTTTTCCACTTCAAACTCCGGCGGGATTTCTTGTGGAATCTTTTTTCTATCCGCAGGAGGGCGAAACAGGCTGTCATCTCCCGATTTTTGGGGATTTACGCCACAACTTGGGCAGGGGCCTCCGCCTTCCCATTGGGTCCCGCAAAATGGACATTGCTGCATAGAAACACCCCCTTTTTCAAACACACGGTATCCTCCCAACTACTATGGGACTCTATCAACAGAAGTTCCTATTGTAATTCTTCCATCCATGTAGCAAGCCAAGAATCCATATCGATATATCCCTCAGGCCCTTTATAGCTCATAGCCAGTTCAACATCAAATTCTGGAGTATCCTGCTGTATGGCGGGAAGTAAGTCCGCTACTCCTTCTGCCACCAGCACTGGCCTTTTCCCAGCGGTATACGTAAACAGGTCTTGGTTTTCTTCATCCTCCCAGTATTGTAAATACGTCACATAGTCGCGGGTGTAAGCGGTAAATTTCTTCACCTTTTCCGCCACCTCTTCCTTCTTGCCCTCATACACCCGGTTCAAGGTGAAGGCAAAGGCAGAATTGCCCTCCAGAAAGTAAACGGCACCGTCCTCGGTACACTGGAGACTTTGCAGATGCGCTTGGGTAGCTATGGGGATACCGTTTTCAAAAAGTGGACCCATAGAGCTTGCACTCCAATAATACAAATTCCCCTCAGAAGTCACATGAAAGTTCATGGTTTCCTGAAATGCAAACGTATTCTGGGAAACAACGCTTTCCCCTTCTATTTTTCCAAGCCAAATGATGTTTTCTTCCTGAACATCAAGACATATCCAGTCCCCTTCTATCTGCATCCTATAAGGGGTTTGGGGAACGTCTTCCGGCAGGTGGAAGAGCTTGCCTTCTACCGCCACATAATCCAGAGAGGCTTCATAGGGCCACAAGGCTTCCACCTGGCTTTGCAAAATTCTTCCCTGCTCCACCCATAAATCATATAGCTTGTTCAAACTAAGGGTACCTTTTGCCTCCTCAACCGAGGGGTACTCCATCGAACAGATCGCCGCACCACGGTTTATATAAGACAATACGTACAGGCGTTGATTTTCCCCCAGCGGATGCAGCTCCGCGCCGTCAAAGAAGTACAGGGTACGCCCTGGGCTATGGATTTCCATATCCTCCAAAAGTCCCATCAATTCGTGCCCGTCCGCATTATCTATATCATTTTTTACCATGTCTGCGGCTGGGACGAGATCATCCTGATAACATTGAATATAAACCTCACCATCTTCTCGGGTATAGAGACACTCAAGATCCTCCAGCAAAACCTCTACCTGGCCATCCTGCCAACAGCATAGCTGGGCAGCCTCTTTCCCTGCCTGCGCAAAATACAAACGGTCATCGGAAAATTTCATCCAGCGCACATCACCTTCCAGCGACCATTTTTCTTCTCCCGTATCGACCTCATAAACCGTCAGGTTGGTTCCGTCATAAACTGCCAGCAAAGTACCGTTTTCTAAAAAGTAATTCCAGTACAAAGGGCCTATCATCCGCTCCTTTCCGCTGGCTATCTCATACTGCCATAGCGCGGGATCACCGGTTTCCTCATTCTCCATGCAAAAATAAAGGTATTTTCCATCCTGAGAAAAGCGGGGAGAATCGGCAGCTCGCTTATCCCAAACCTTTGCTTCTTCTCCCTCAGCAGGAAGAAATTTTACAACAGAGACCCCCGGTTCGCTCCAAGCTATGCTCTTTTGGTCAGGCCCTACCTGTAAACTATCCTCTATATCTGGAGCATATTCTGTTATTTTTTGTGGGTCACCATTTACTGGCAAGGCCATAAGGGTATCGTCTTGGACAAAAAAGGCTGGCGTCTGGGGCAGCACCGGGGTCTGGGGCCACAGCCTGACTACCAATGCCACTGCTACTACCACAGCCACCACTGCTATCGTTAGCTTTTGCCACCGCTTCCAAGGCTTTTTCAGAACCCGAGGCTCCTCCTCCGATTTCTCTGGAATGACCGGAGCTTGTTCCTCTTTGGCGGCTTCTTCTCCGGCTTCCGAAGAAACATTCTGGGACGGTTCCCAACGAAGCAATTCCTCCACCTTAAACTCCGGCAAAGATTCCTTTTCCCCAGAGTTTTCTTTCTCCGGCGGCCGGAACATGGCGTCGTCCCGGGGCGTTTTCGACTCTAACCCGCAGCCCGGACAAGGGCCGCTGCCGTTCCATTGGGTTCCACAAAATGGGCATTGCTGCATGGTAACGCCTCCTTTTCCAAAAGGCATCCTGTTTTATTCCTTTTCGTTGCGCAGGTCGAGAATGCGCTTGGCCTTTCCTTGGAACCGCTCCAATGTTTTGGGCTCCACTAAGGTAACCTTGGTTTCCAGCCCCAGCACGCTCTTCAGGCGGTCATGGATACGCTTTTGCAGCCGTTCCAGCTCACCAAAGCTCTCCAGCAGGCTGCTGTCGATGAGTTCCACCTTGACTTCCAAGGTATCCAGGAAGTTCTTTTTGCGCACCACCAGTTGATAGTGAGGGCCAACATTCTCGGTACCCACCAGCACGCTTTCAATCTGGGACGGGAACACATTCACGCCCTTGATGATGAGCATATCATCGGTGCGGCCCATAACTTTTTCCATACGGCAGCCAGTGCGCCCACAGGCACAGGGTTCATAGTTCAGCCGAGTGATATCCTTGGTGCGGTAGCGCAGCACCGGCATTCCCTGCCGCAGCAGGGTGGTCACCACCAGTTCACCGGATTCGCCTTCTGCCTTCTGCTCCAGGGTATCCCGGTCGATGATCTCCGGCAGGAAGGCATCCTCTGCAAAATGGAGGCCGCAGCGGTATTCGCATTCTCCGGCAACGCCGGGACCAGTAAGCTCCGTCATGCCGTAGTTATCGGTCACAAAGATATGCAGGTTCTTTTCGATCTGTTCCCGCATTTCGGCGGTGCAACCCTCGCTGCCCAGCAGACCAATGCGCAGCTTATATGCCTCCGGCGGATAGCCGCTTTCTCGCACCATCTCCCCTAGATACAGCGCATAGGAGGGGGTGGCCACCAAGCCGGTAACGCCGAAATCCCGCATCATCATCAGCTGCTTCTGGGTATTGCCGGAAGAAGCGGGGATAACAGTAGCGCCCAGCTTTTCCAGGCCGTAGTGAAGGCCCAAAGCACCGGTAAAGAGGCCGTAGCCAAAAGAGATTTGGAAGATATCGTCCTCCCGTGCGCCGCCGGCATAGGCGATACGCGCCACTTGTTCCGCCCAGTTATCCAGATCCTCCTTGGTATAAGCACCTACGGTAGGCTTGCCGGTGGTGCCGGAAGATGCATGAATGCGCACAATGTCCTTCATGGGGCGGGCCAGCATCCCAAAGGGATAATTATCTCGGATGTCGTCCTTGGTGGTAAAGGGGATGTACTGGATATCCGACAAAGTCTTGATGCGATCACCGGTGATGCCTGCTGTTCCCAGACGTTCATGGTAAAAAGGAACATTATTGTAGCAGTAATCCACCATCCACTTTAACCGCTCTAGCTGCATGGCCTCGATCTGCTTCCGGGACATGGTTTCGATTTCCTTATTAAAATACACAGGAAACACCTCCAGTTTCTTTCATAGTAAAAAACAGCGGAATACCGGCAAACCGGGTCCGCTGTTTCCATCTCTTCTTAGCATTGATGCTTTAACTCGAAAAAGCGTAAATCTATTGTACCTTTTTCCCGTACAATATGCAAGAGATTTCCCCAGAATTTAGCAAAACAACCGGTTCTATAAATTTTTTTCGTATACAACCACAAAAATACACCTTTTCGGTTTGTCACATCAAGTATGTACCTGTACTTTCTTTCCACAACCAGGGCACTGTACCGGAACCAGCCCCTGTCCCTGCGGGAGCTGCCACACGCTGCCGCATCCTGGACAAGTAAACAAACAATTCCCCGCTCCATCCCCTTGAGAATCCACGATTGGGACTTGCACTGTCTGCGAGGGGGCGTGGGGCGCCCATAGGGGAGAAAACATTTGATCCACATATTGGCGCAGATCCTTCCACATTAACGCGCCCCATAGAGGGGTTTTCTGCATATGATAAATGGCTCCCGTTGTAAGATCCAATAACACCGGCATTTCAAAGGCGGCAAAATGGGCAGGAGGAGTCCGCATCACCTGCTGCACTGCAGATTGTTCTATATTCCGGCTGGCAATCACTGCAAAAGAGGCGATTCCCACCTGCATCCCTCTGGCCATGCCGGGGTAATGGTCCAGCGCATATTGGGTGCAGGCTGCGGAAAACTGCCGTACCAGCGCATCATCCACTCGATCCATACGGGTAACAAAAGAAAACCGCTTCATCTTGGAAGCGCCCCACTTTATCCGAAATTCTTCATCATAGTACTGCCACGCATTGAGATACGGTACCCAAGTACCAGTTCCCAAACGGGCATTTACAGAGCGCACATATACGTCAAAATCCTCATCATTGGGAAGGCTATTGGTCTGGGCACTTTGGACTGCGTAGGGATTGGGAACCGAGCTTCCCCCTACCGGTCGACCGCACTGGGCACAAAACGAACCTCCCTCTGGAATCTGGGCACCGCAGCTTTGGCAAAACATCCTGTTTCCTCCTCTGGCTCTGTTTCGGGACTTCTTTCTGTTATTAGTATACCTCTCCACCGCCATTGGCGCAAGAGCGGTGTGACAAACCGCTTTTTTTCATAATGGGGTTGCATTCTCTTTTAATGTGTACTAAAATAGTATATATTAGTGAAATCTAACCCGAAGGGATGGGATATCGTGAAGGATGTAAACCTGGAAATCGGCGGAATGCACTGTGTGATGTGCGCCACCGCAGTAGAACGCGCCCTAAACAAACTGGATGGGGTAGAATCGGCCAATGTGAGCTATGCTTCGGAATCCGCCTCGGTGTGCTTTGACGAAAGCCGGGTATCCGTGAGGGACATGGCAAAGTGTGTGAAAAAGGCAGGCTATCAAGTGTTGGAAGACCGGGCCACGGCCCAAAAAAAGGAGTTTCGCTCCTTATTGATTAGTTTTTTGATCTCTCTTTTTATTTCTCTTCCCTTTTTTGTAATGATGCCCTTTATGTTTTTCTGGCCTCATGCCCCCATCATGAACATCCTCCATAACGGATGGCTGCAATTTGTTTTAGCTACTTTGGTACAATTTGGTATTGGCTGGCGTTTTTTTGTGGGCGCTTGGGCCTCCATTCGGGCCAAGAGCGCCAATATGGATGTATTGGTTTCTCTCGGTACATTATCCGCTTATTTCTACAGTTTGTATAATTTATTGACAGGAAGCCATGTGTATTACTTTGAAGCCAGCGCCATGGTGATTACATTGGTGTTGCTGGGGAAATTATTTGAAAGCCGGGCCAAGGCTCATGCCAATGAAGCGGTGGACAGCCTGCTTCGCCTCCAGCCCAAAATGGCCACTGTGCTCCGGGACGGGCAGGAGCTGCGCGTGCCTACAGGAGAGCTTACCCTGGACGATGTGGTGTTGGTACGCCCCGGCGAAGGCGTAGCAGTGGACGGCGAGATTCTGGAGGGAGAATCGGCGGTGGATGAATCCATGCTCACCGGAGAGAGCGTCCCAGTGCATAAGGTGCCCGGAGATACCGTTTATGCGGGCACAGTGAACCGGGAAGGGGCCTTTCGGTTTGCAGTGCGGGGCATGGGACAGGATACCATGCTCTCCTCTATTGTAAAAATGGTGCGAGGTGCGCAGGAAAGCAAGCCCCCCATCCAAAAGCTGGTGGACAAAGTAGCTGCTGTATTCGTACCCACTATTTTGGGAATTGCAGTGCTCACCTTTGTCATCACTCTCCTTTCCCTTGGTGGGGACGTAGACGCCCTAAATACTGCCGTAAGCCATGGAGTAGCGGTACTGGTCATCGCCTGCCCCTGCGCCTTGGGCCTGGCTACCCCCACCGCCCTTATGGTGGGAGCCGGCATGGCGGCGGAATCCGGAATTCTCATCAAAGATGCCGACGCCATGCAGACTGCCGGAAAAATCACCCGGATGGTGCTGGACAAGACCGGCACCATTACCAAAGGCGCGCCGGAAGTCACCGACTTGGTGTTGCTCTCCGGCACCCAGGAGGAAGTGTGCCGTCTGGCAGCGGCCGCGGAACAGCCCAGCGAGCACCCAGTGGGGCAGGCCGTGTACCGGTATGCTGCTGGGATTTGTGGAAAAATTCCCTCTGCCGAAAACTTTGAGGCAAAACCCGGTAAAGGCGTTTCGGCACAAGTGGAGGGCCGCGCTATTTTTCTGGGCTCACCGGAGGAACTTTCCACCACTCTGGCAAAAACAGTGGAAAAACTGGAAAAGCAGGGCAAAACTGTAATGATATTACTGGCAGACGGAGAACCGATGGCAATTTTCGCCGCGGCAGATCAAGTCAAAGAGGATTCCGCAGCAGCTATTGCCCGGATGAAAGAACTGGG
The DNA here is from genome assembly GCA_944380795.1 of uncultured Clostridia bacterium. Classification (GTDB taxonomy): domain Bacteria; phylum Bacillota; class Clostridia; order Oscillospirales; family Acutalibacteraceae; genus Heritagella_A. Next base: position 10,099 of record CALWIS010000091.1, read on the forward strand.
TATCCAGCCGGTGATGCTTACCGGCGATAACGAAGCCACCGCCCGGGCTGTGGCGGCACAGGTGGGAATCGACACTGTGATGGCTCGGGTCATGCCTTGGGAAAAACAGGAAAAGGTAGCCTCATTAAAAGAAGAAGGCCAGATCGTAGCCATGGTGGGCGACGGCGCCAATGATGCCCCGGCACTCGCGGCGGCAGATGTGGGAATCGGCCTGGGAACCGGCACCGACGTGGCGGCGCAGGCCAGCGACCTGGTGGTAATGAGCGGCAGCCTGTTGGATGTGGTAAAGGCGGTTACCCTTTCGGGACGGATTATGCGAAAGATTCGACAGAACCTGTTTTGGGCCTTTATTTATAACACCATTGGCGTACCGCTGGCGGCGTTTGGCCTTTTAAGTCCAGTATTGGCTGGCACTGCCATGGCCTTCAGCTCCGTATCGGTGGTAACCAACTCCCTCTTGCTAAAGCTGCACCGGCCCTAATATTGGGATGGGTATCTCTATTTCGTTATAAAAAAGCCGGGACAGACCAGGAAATTTCCTGGTACTGTCTCGGCTTTTTGTGTTTTAGGAATCTTTGTCCCGTGATCTAACGAATTTATCAGAAATCAGGACTTTTTAGCAGGGGATCTTTTAGCGGCCGGCTTCTTAGCAGGCTCTTTCTTGGCGGGTTCGTCTTTTACCGCCGGCTTTGCAGCTGCAGCTGCCTCTACAGGTTTTGCTGCCGGTTGTGCAGCAGGAGCTTTTTTAGCAGCGGGCTTTTTCGCGGCAGGCTTTTTTGCAGCCGGCTTCTTGGCAGGTGCCTTGGTCTGTGCAGGTTTTTTGGCTTCCACAGGCTTTGCTGCTTCCACGGGCTTTGTTTCTTCAGCAGGCTTGACTTCCTCTACCGGCTTAACCTCTTCTACAGCCGGCCAAGGCTCCATTTTCCACTGCTGGTTCTCTCCATCGGCATCTTCCCAAATTTGGATAGCAGCACCATCTTCATCGCTGATATCCACTACATCCAGGCACTTGTTGGATTTGGCGTTAATGATCTTATAATAACCGTCCTTGGTAGCCTCCAGCTTCCAATGCTGTGTCTCTCCGCCTACATAATCCCACTGATGCACCCATGCGCCGTCCACTTCACCGCCATTGATCACATCCAGGCATTTTCCGGAATCCTTGCATACCAGCTTCCAAGTTCCTTTGTCCGCTTTTTCCGCGGTCCACAGCTGGTTATCTTCCCGAGTGAGGAAAAACTGTTCCACTACACCGCCGTTTTCGGCATTGGATTCAGCGGAAAGGGCCTTGCCGCTTTTTCTGTTTACAATAAGATATGTGCGACCGGATACGATTGCGTCTGCCTTTTTGACTGCCATACAAAAACACTCCTTTACATTGCTTGCTTCTCTATATCATTATGCAAAAGTTTTCAAAGCTTTTGCAACATTGAACAAGTGTATGGTATGATTGTATCATTCCTCCTAAAGTCTGTCAAGGCGCAAAAACCGCATGGCAACTGGATTCTTTAGCCATTGTATTGATTCTTACAGGGATTTCTATCCATAATAACCAAAATCAAATCACAAACTCTTTAGGCATAAGAATCTTTTGAAAAAATAATACTCGCTTTCATTTTCTTGAAATCGTGTATATTTTTCTTGTAAAAATACAAATTTACAGTTCTTTTTTCCTTAAAAGAATCGTGATAATAAATTATAAAAAGAACCAGTGGAAATCATTGTCTTTCCCCTTCTTCCCATGTACAATAAAGAAAACGAAATGGAGGTTGTACTTTATGAAAAAGAAGCTCCTGACCCAAACCGAAAAAGAGATTTTATCCGCCGTATCCCATGCCCGCCGGTTTCCTATTGTTCGCTTTGAGCTGCGCAGCTCGCAGGAACCTGACCTGCGATCCATTGCTTTGAACCACGTATATATTACCCGTCCGGATGACTCCATGGAATTGGTAAAAGAACGCTCTGCTGCTTTAGAGAGCCTGCGGAAAAAAGGATGGATCAAAATTTCCTACTCTCTGCCCGCCTATGTTCAATCCGACTACAAGATCTATTATCAAAGCCAGTTATATGAACTTTTGTGCCACACTGTGATGGAGGCCCAGGGAAAAGAAGGCTTTTTGTTTGATTTTCCCGCCATGCGGTTCGGGCAGGTATTCCTTTTAAAATAGTTATAAAATTGAGTTGACAAACCTCGTTTCTTCTCGTACAATAAAAGCGAAAATAGCCGAGAAATGTCTTGGCAAAAGGGGAAGTGAGCGCTTTGTCAGGCAAGTTGGGTAATATTGGCCGACGTATCCGCACTTACGAATGGGATGACGGCGACCATCGATGGCTTTGGCTATTAGCCGTAAACAGCATGATCTATATGGCTTCCGCGGCCTACTCTCCCTATCTTTCCCTCTATTATAAGCAGCAAGGGATTTCCTCTCTGGAGATCGGCACTTTACTTTCCATTGGTCCGGTTGTTTCCATCTGCATCCAGCCGCTTTGGGGCATTTTCAGTGACCTTACCGGCAGACGGAAGCTGACCTTAGGTATTGTGGTATTGGGGACCGCCGCAGTATTGGTGGGATACCGGTTGGGTACCGGATTTGGATTTTTCTTTCTATTATCCATCCTCCTCTCCACCTTCAGCACTTCTATCGTACCCCTCAGCGATGCTTTGACCTTGGAATATGCCAACCGCCATTCCATCAACTATGCCCGCATTCGTATCGGAGGAACCATCGGATACTCCATTGTGGTGCTGGCGGTAGGCGGTTTTTTAAAGGCAGACCCTTCTATGGCTTTTTTGTTTGGCGCAGTCGGTTATTTGCTGCTGTTCTTTTTGGTATTGAAGATCCCGGTAGAAGGCGTACGTTCTCGCAGTAAAAAAGAACGGCAGACAGATGGAGCCAGCCACGATAAAAAGCCGGGACATATCTTTGTAGATCATTCCTTTATCTTTATATTGTTGTGCAGCTTTGTGATACAGGTAGGCATGAGCTTTAATGGCAATTTTATGGGGGTCTATATTGGAGAAATGGGATACGACCAACAATTAGTGGGGGTGGCTAACTTCATTTCCGCCGCCTCTGAGATCCCCATTCTGCTGGCCGCCGGATGGATCATGAAGCGGTTTTCCGCTATACAGATCCTTCTGTTCTCCTGTGTAATGATGGCCGTACGTATGGTTCTTCTCACCGGAGAAAGCGTAGGGTTTGTAGTGGCCTCCCAGTTGCTGCAAAGTGTTACATATATGACCACCTATTATAGTTGTGTCATGTTTATCAGCCGCAACACCTACCCCGACAAGCGTTCCCAAGGGCAAAGCCTGTTGGCCATGGTACAGGGCGGTTTTGGAAGTGTAGCAGGCAGCCTTTTGGGCGGTGCAGTGATCGACCAATTGGGAATCCGGGTATCCTATTGGGCTATGTCTGCCTTTGTTCTGGTGATGACCGCTGCTGCTGCAGCTGGCTACCTGATTTTCAAAAAAAGAACTTCTCAAAAAGCAGCAGGATAAAATGCACTTCTTCCTTCTTGTTTACATAAGAAAAACGCTCTCCTTGTTACAGGAGAGCGTTTTTTTATTAGATTTATCGGTCCTTTAGATCGGTATAATTCTGAAACTTAGTAAGGGAACGATAGGCCGGACGGATGATCCTTCCTCCGGTAAACATTTCTTCCATGCGGTGGGCACACCAACCGCCAATACGAGAAATCGCAAACATAGGAGTAAACAGGTCTTCCGGGATTCCCAGCATCTGATAGATCAAACCGGAATAGAAATCCACATTGGCAGATACTACTTTTTTGCTGCCCTTGACTCGCTCAAAGGCACCGGGAGCCAGCTTTTCCACCCGGCGGAACAAATCAAACTCCCGATCCATTCCCGTCTCTTTGGCGAGGCCCTCTGCCTTTTCTTTCAGAATCACAGCTCTGGGGTCAGAGAGGGTATACACTGCATGGCCAATACCGTAGATCAAACCGGAGCCGTCTCCTGCTTCTTTCCGCAGAATCTTTTCCAGATAGGCTTCCACCTCATCTTCATTTTCCCAATTCTCCACATTGGCCATGATCTCTTTCATCATAGTCATGACTCGGTGGTTAGCGCCGCCATGTTTTGGACCCTTTAGAGAACCGATAGAAGCGGCAATGGTGGAGTAAATATCCGTACCGGAAGAAGAAAGCACCCGGCTGGTAAAGGTGGAATTGTTGCCGCCGCCATGCTCTGCATGAAGCATCAAGCACAGATCCAACAGCTTGGCTTCTCGGTCGGTAAACTGCTTATCTGGACGCAATGCATACAAAATTGCTTCTGCCGTATGATGCTCTGGCACCAGCGGGTGGAAATACATACTCTTCTTATCAAAATGACGCCGCTTTACCTGATAAGCATAAGTCATAATGGTGGGAAGCCGGGCGATAAGCTCCACCGACTGGCGCATATTGTTTTCCAGAGAAGGATCATCGGGGGTATCGTCATAGGAATAAAGAGCCAGTACAGAACGAGCCAATTTATTCATAATATTGGCAGACGGTGCCTTGATAATCATATCTTCGGCAAAATACTCCGGCAATTCCCGATTTTCGTTTAAGATCTCATTGAACCGCTCCAGCTGCTTTTGAGTGGGCAAATGGCCAAAAAGCAGCAGCCACTCCACTTCTTCAAAACCGAACCGGTCATCCCGTGTGCAGCCGTCTACCAATTCCCGCAGGTCGATGCCCCGATAGATCAGCTTGCCTTCATCCGGTGTTCTCTCTTCATCCTCGATAATATAGCCGTGAACGTTACTGATATTGGTAAGGCCCGCAATTACACCCGTGCCATCCGGGTTACGAAGGCCTCTCTTTACCTGATATTTGTCGAACAGATCTCCGGGGATCTGGTTATTTGCTCGATACTCGCTGCATAAGCTTTCCAGTGAAGAGAAGCTTTTCTCCTGTCCAAACTCCATTCCCTACACCTCATCTTCGTAATCTGGGCGAATCCTTTCGTCCTTTTGCCGCCTCTGCGACAGTGCCTTTATTGTACAACAGCACTACGGTAAAGTCAATAGGAGAAACCACTCTTTCTCCACAAAAATGAAATATTTGAATTTTCATCCTGCATTTTTTTGTAAAAACAGCGAATTTACATGGCTAAAACAGAAGAATATCGCATAAATCAAATTAAAATCCTGCTATGAACGAAAGGGGACGTTTCAATGAAATCGAAAACACTCAAGCGGGCTCTTATCTTATGCGGAGGTTTTTATCTTCTCTCTGCTCTCATTCCACTGTTGGCCTTTCTCCCTACCAATGGAGCCACAGAAGAAACACAATCTCCCTCTTCCTACAGCCATAAAATCACAAGCCAGACCTTTCGCTTACAGGATGCTGATGGTTCCATTTTCGAGGTGGAAGAAAGTGAGTTTGTCATTGGCGGGATTGCCGCAGAAGTCCCTCCTACCTATCCGCTGGAAGCTTTAAAAGCACAGGGAGTTGCTGTTTACACCTACTACAGCCGTTTGCGGGAGCAAAGCCGGTCACAAGAAGCAAAAAGCGACTTTACCTGCAATACAGAAACGGGCTTGGTATATGTTCCCAAAGAAACCCGCAAGGAACGCTGGGGGGACTCCTATGAAAAATGGGAATCCACCTTGGAAGAAGTAGAAAAATCTATCCGGGGACAGACCCTACAGGAAGACGGCGCACTATTATGTTCCACCTATTTTGCCATTTCCTCCGGCAGTACCGATGACGCCGCCGATGTGTGGGGCGGGGAATACTCCTATCTCAAACCCGCCGCCAGCCCCGGAGATATTTTTGCATCCGGTTACCTTTCACAGGCCACCTTTACCATTTCGGATGGAAAAAAGGCGATCACCGATGCTTTTTCCAAAGCTGAACCCGGAGATGATGCTTCTAAATGGATCAGCGACGTGAAGCGCACCGGCAGCGGCACTATTCGCAAGGCCAAGCTTTGTGGAGAGGAAGTCACCGGTACCCAGCTCCGCAATGTGTTTGGCCTGCGTTCCGCCAACTTCACTTGGGAGGTAAAAGACGGCAAGCTGGTATTTACGGTAAAGGGTTGGGGCCACAATGTGGGTATGAGCCAGAATGGCGCCCGGTATATGGCGGAAAATGGCGCTGGCTATCAGGAAATCCTCTCATGGTACTACCCGGGGAGCGATTTGATAAATAACTAAATTTAATCTTATCTTTTACAGAATTTCTCCTTCCACCAAAATTGAAACAGAGAAAAGCCTTTTCTCTGCGTAACTATTACGGGAACATAATTGCCACAGCCTTCGCAAAGTTCCGGTTCTTCAGAGAGCACCCAATCCTTTTCTGTATCATGGGATTCATTGATTCGATTCCAACAATCCAAGCAAAACTCAGCCATAATATTCTTCTTTTAGTCATCTTTGGTATAATCTTAGCATATTGCCCATGGTATCGTCAAATCATATTACAAGGGATTTGACGATAGGGGTCATCGTTCATGAAGCTATATCAATATCACGGCCGATGTAACTGCTCGGGTATGCGCATTCGGCAAAGGCGGGAGGAATTGGGGCTTTCCCAAGAGCAGCTCGCAGCAAAACTACAGCTCTATGGCTTGGAACTCGGACAAAAAGCCATCAGCCGCATGGAAACCGGCTTACGGGTGATTGCGGATTATGAATTGCTGTGGCTCGCCCGGGCGTTGGAAACCACCTGTAGTTGGCTACTGGGAGAAGAGGAAATATAACAGCAGTGGAAACCTCTTTCTAATATATAATATAATTATATAGCAAACCTCAAAATTACGCAAGCGCGTATACGTGCTTGCGTAATTTTTTTTAGAATCTTTTTGAGGTGAAGCTTATGACGGTAAAAGACGCTGTGGTGGACAGGCTAAAAACCCTTTGCAAAGAAAAAGGGATCAGTCCCAATGAGTTAGCAAACATTTCCGGTATTACCCCTTCCACGGTGTACAGTCTTTTGGATCAACGCAGGCGTGATGTATCGATTATCACCATAAAAAAGTTGTGTGATGGGCTGGAAATCACATTGGGAGCTTTCTTTTCCACACCAGAATTCGATTCCTTAGAACAGGAAATCGTCTAAAACACAAAAACCCTCTCCGGAAAATCCGGAGAGGGTTTTGATTGTGGAAGTAATATCCTAAAAATTAGGCGTTGTCAACAGCGTTCATGTGCTCGATGAGCATCAGAACCTTGTTGGAATAACCCCACTCGTTGTCGTACCAGGAAACCAGCTTCACGAAGTGATCGTTCAGCATGATACCGGCCTTCTCGTCGAAGATGGAGGTGTGAGGATCGCCCAGGAAGTCGGAAGAAACAACCATGTCGGCGGTGTAGCCCAGGATGCCCTTCAGCTCGCCCTCGGAAGCTTCCTTGATAGCAGCGCAGATAGCCTCGTAGGTGGTGGGGGTCTCCAGAGTAACAGTCAGGTCAACCACGGAAACGTCTAGGGTGGGAACACGCATGGACATACCGGTCAGCTTGCCCTTCATCTCGGGGATAACCAGAGCGCAAGCCTTGGCAGCACCGGTGGTGGAGGGGATGATGTTGCCAGCAGCAGCGCGGCCGCCTCTCCAGTCCTTCTTGGAGGGACCGTCAACGGTCTTCTGGGTGCCGGTGGTGGAGTGAACGGTGGTCATCAGGCCTTCCTTCACGCCGAACTTCTCATGAACAACCTTCACCAGAGGAGCCAGGCAGTTGGTGGTGCAGGAAGCGTTGGAAACAACGGTCATGTCCTTGGTGTACTTGTCCAGGTTTACGCCGCACACGAAGGTGGGGGTCTCCTTATCCTTTGCGGGAGCGGAGATAACAACCTTCTTAGCGCCGCCCTTGATGTGAGCGGAAGCCTTCTCGGTGGAGCAGAACACACCGGTGGACTCAACAACATAAGTTGCGCCGCACTCGCCCCACGGGATCTCGGAGGGGTCCATCTTTGCATAGAACTTAATTTCCTTGCCGTTTACAACGATTGCGTCGTCGGTGTAGGAAATGTCGCCCTTATACTGGCCATGAACGGTGTCATAGCGCAGCATATATGCGCAGTAATCGGGGGTCATGAAAGGATCGTTGATACCCACGAACTCGATGTTAGGGTTGTCCAGACCGGCGCGGAATACCAGGCGGCCGATGCGGCCGAAGCCATTGATGCCTACTTTAATAGCCATAGAACGAATACCTCCTGAAGTTTTAATGAAAAATTCATTCTGTCTCTATTGTATAGCATTTGCGAGCAGATTACAAGAGTTTGTCATAAAATTAACGGGCTTTTTTTCCATATTTTTTAATACATGGCCTGCAAGTGGGGGGCAGGGTGTTGAAAAATTTTCCTTTTTTGTTCTTTAATCCCATTTTACAAAATATCTGTTTCCGACTGGGAATCCTTCTCTTCCTCGTCTGTCTGGACTTGTGTTTTCTCCTCGTTGCTTTGCTTCCAATCTGCTAATACACGTTCCAGTTCCATTGTCATAGAGAGCCCCGGCTCCCTATTGCGCACTGGGGAAGTGCCCCGGCCTGGGCGCAATAAAAGATTGGTATCCCGCCGTATTGCCGCCATGCTGGCAAGAGCATACAGCGAAAGGGCCAACAACGTTATCAGCATAGGGATCGACAGGCTGCTTCCAGAATCGCGTCCCATCGCTAACTGAATCAAACTTGGGATACTGCTTCCCATCCCCATCAACACAAAAGGGGACCCATACTGGTAGAGCTTCCGGCGAGCCGTTCCCCCTCCTGCATCGGAGAAAAAGCTGCTTTGAGCAAACAGGAATAAGAGCGCCAGAGCAAAGGGAAAAATAGAATAAAAATTCTTACTGATCTCTGATTGAGCGGTATAAGTAACAAAGAGAAAGGCTAATTCCAGACAGGCCCAAATAGGAGGCGCCAACGCCACGATGGGATAATCGCGGAAAAGAGCGCCGCTGCGGAATAAAGAAACGCCCCAAGCAGCCATCACCAGCGCGGCCATGAACCCCACAATGGAGCACAAAGAACCCAGCAGCGGTTGATCGCCCGCCAAAGAAACTGCCGTTGCATCGCTTTCCTGCCTAACAAGCCGCAGCAGAGAATACAAAGAGCTCCAAAGAATAGCGACGGAAGAAAGCAAAGCCGCTGCCCCTGCCACTGGGCAGGGACGAGGGCGAAAGCGCATCACCGTCCGCTTATCCAGACGGCACACGAAAAACAGCACCAGACATACACCCACAAACACCCACGGAAGCACCGCATCCCACAAACCGCTTTTTTCCTCAAAAAACAACTCCGCCGCTGTTTTCCACGGAATCAGCACCACCAGTGCCGCCACCAACATCTTCCACATTCCCTTCCGTATCATTCACGGGCCCCCTTACTCTATCATAATCAATGCCTTTTGGCATTTTATTTTCCTTTTTGTTATGATACCACGCTGTGCGATGTTCCGCAAGTGAAACCCCGCTCTCCCCTTTTCAGGAATCTTTCGATTTTGTAACTACTGGTTTCAATGCTGTTATCCTGATTGCAATCGGGCATTTGCCATGATACAATGGCTAGTAGTAAACTGTTAGATTTTTGATTTTTTGCCTTTGTATTCCAAATTTTGATTTTTACTTTCAGAAAGGAGCTCTGTTCCTTGTATCTGTTTTCCTATTTTTCTACTTCGCTCCGCCCTTTTCGACGGGTGGTTGCAGCCCTTCTTCTTACTTTCAGCCTGCTGCTTCCCTTATGTGCCTGTTCAGGAGAAAGCCGGCCGGAAAATGCCGATCAAACTATCTCTTTTCATCTTCAGCAAGATCCAGTATCTTTGGACCCTCAGATCGCGGATTCTTATGGGGCCCGCATTGCGGTAGAGGCTTTGTTTGAAGGCCTGGTGCGTTTGGATGAAGACGGAAAGCCCTATCCCGGCGCGGCCGAAAGCTGGGAGGTAAGCTCCGATGGGCTCACCTATACCTTCCATCTTCGTGAAGATGCCCAGTGGAGTAAATCCATCGTGACAGAAGATGGAGAAACCACCGTTTCTTCCGACCCCTGTCCCTTGACGGCTCAGGACTTTGTTTATGCCTGGCAGCGGGCCGTAGACCCTTCTACAGGATGCCCAGATGCCAGCGGTTTTGCATGCATCAAAAATGCTGCCGCCATTTTACAGGGCAGCCTCTCTCCCAGTGAATTGGGGGTATCGGCTGTAGACGATCACACTTTGGTGGTCCAATTGGAAAGCGCCAATGAAGATTTTCTCTCTCTCACGGCTACCACCCCCTTTATGCCCTGCCAGCAGGACTTTTTCCTATGGACTTCGGGTCGTTACGGGTTGGAAGCCAAATATATCTGCGGGAACGGTCCTTTTGCTTTCAGCAATTCTTATGCTTGGGATCACGAAGAAAAAATGACCCTGCGCCGTTCCACTTCTTATTCTGGCGAAAACGAACCCCTTCCTGCCAGCCTTATCCTCTATACTTCGCAGGAAATTACGGATATCTCCAACCCTCTTTCAGCAGTAGAAGAAGAAGTGGTGGATCTGGCCCTTCTTCCTTCCAGTCAGCTGGAGGAAGCCCAGTCTCAAGAAGGGGTACAGGTCATTACCCAATCTATGGATGCTGTATGGGGCCTGTGCTTCCATACACAGGATGAGCTTTTGTCCCATGCAGATATTCGGAAAATTTTTGTACAGACCCTTCCACGAGAGACGCTACTGGAAAACCTCCCGCCCCATGCTTCCGCCGCTAACGATATTATTCCCGAAATCTGCCTATGGAACGGTAAGAGCTACCGGGAACAAGCGGGCAGCAACCTGTTTTTGCAGGAGGATTCTCAGGCCATCTCCTCTCTATCCAGTATTCTTTCCAAACTTAAGCTGGAAGAAATGCCTTCTATCACAGTGATCGGCCCCGAAAACACCAAAGATATTCTAAACCAAATGCTCATCACCTGGAACGGAAGTATGGGAAATTATTTCAACTTGGAAGCACTTTCGGAAGAAGAACTGTCCGATCGCATTTCGTCGGGAGAATTTCAGGCTGCGATTTGCGCACTGCGCACAGAGGACGCTACGCCCTTGGGATTCCTAAATCTCTTTGCTTCCGACAGCACAGATAATCCCGCACACCTGCAAGCAGAAAACTATGATCGATTGTTAGAACAAGCTGCTACTGGCTCTTTGCAGGCATTGGTAGAAGCAGAAACGTATTTAAACCAGCAGGCCATTTTTTATCCCTTGTACTATACCGACCGTTATTATGTGGCAAACGCTACCCTATCTGGGGTAGTGATCCACCCGGCAGAACAGGGGATCGATTTTATCCAGGCCGGAAAACTGGAATAAATTCTACTTTGACTTTTTGTATGGAGAGGAAAGTTGTTTTATGATTTCTTTTCGACCCTATTGCCCGGAGGATCTTCCAGAAGTGCTGGCTCTGTTTTACCGGGCCGTGCATACAATTCCCAAAAACGACTACACGCCTGCCCAGTTGGATGCTTGGGCCCCCTATCCGCCTGATGCAGATACTTGGGGCCGTTCCCTTGCACAGCATTACACCCAGGTAGCAGTGGAGAATGGTAAAATCCTCGGGTTTTCCGATTTAGAGGAGCCGGATTATTTAGATCGTCTGTATGTTCTTCCGGAAGCCCTGCACTTAGGAATCGCTCGAGAACTCACCGCACGGATGGAAAAACGTGCCCAGCATTTTGGGGCCACTCAAATCACCGTACACGCCTCTAAAACAGCTTTAGGTTTTTTCCTCCACCAAGGTTATAAAATAGCACAGGAGCAGACGGTCCAACGCCATGGTATCATTCTCACTAATTATGCCATGAAAAAAGACTTTCTTTCCTCTGTATAAAGGAAACCACCAAGTTCGTTGTATGAAAGGACGTGCAGCCCTATGAAATGCAGATATTGCAGCGCGGAATACCAGGGTGATATCTGCCCGGACTGCGGGACACCAGCCGGTATGAATCGCCCTCCTCATCAACAGCATGATTTTTTACAGGAAGGCCCGGTTTTCCCAACTCCCCAGCATCCACCAAGCCAAGATCCGTTTGTCCCACCTTCTCCAGCTATCTCCTCTGCCCCTTCCCGTCGGGTTAGCCTAACTACAGCAGTGATAGCTGTGGCTGTGATCGCTTTTTTGATTCTAGGTTCCTATCTTTATCTACAACAAAACACAGAAGAAAACACTTCTATATCCACCTATTCCATTGTAGTAAGCCCTACTTTACAGGAGGTTGTACGCCAAGGGCCGCCGCAGGCAGGCAATACGATTCTTGCTGACCAATACAGTGAATTGAGTTATCAGGCCGATACTTTTCAGGGCTCGCAAATCTCCTGCTGGGTACAGGTGCTTTATAATGCCCAGCAAACAGAGGACGGCGCTTATTTTGCTTTCCGAACCATTTCTTCAAAAAATTCTGGGCAAGAATTATATGGGGTAGCTTTTTGGCCTGGCTCTGCTTCTGAGTTATATGATGGGCGGTATCTTTCCATTACCGGCACCATCTTAGGGGAATACACCTACACAGACAGTTTTGGTTATGAAGACAGTGGCCCTGCCGTATATGTGACCGATTTGGCTATTTCCAGTTATGCTGAGATATTTGCTCCTGCTATTGCTACGATCTTTCCTGATTTAGCCCCTGTTACTCACAATGGCTGTACCATTGATCTAACCCGGGTAGAATTTGCCGAAACAGAAACCCGATTTTATCTTTATATAAAAAATGATACTGCCGACCATCTAAAACTGTATCTGGACCAAACTACCGCGTACCAAGATAATCGGCGGTATTATTGGCAGGAAAATTATGAAGCCGATTATACTCTTTTGTTTGACGGCGTGGAAGCCGGTGAAAGCCAGGAACTGATCTTGGCCTTTCCTCCTATGTCCGATCGCTGGAAGATCCAGCTGTTCGTGGAAGTAAATTCTTATCCATCCCAGCCTTTTGTTTTCTATATTCCTGGAACAGAACTTTCTGTCTCTACTCCTGTTCCAGCTATGCCCTCGCAAACTCCTCTTCCTTCCAGCGAAGACGATGCGTCAAAATAAATAATTATTTCCGATATTTTCCACGACATTTTTTCGCTTTATTCTTTCCAATTTGTTACGAAAATGTTATAATGATATCTCGGTTAACGGAATTTTAAGTAAAACCAATTTTATTTTTTAAGAAAGGACCGAGTGTTTCATGAACCGTTTTCGCAAAACAGCAGCCACAGCCCTTGCGGTTTGTTTCCTTATGGGCGCTACCGGCTGTGCGTCTTCTGATATAGAAACTTTATCCCCTATCCTGTATACGGTGACAGCTACAGAGGAATTGGCACCCTCTTCTTCTGCACCTTCTCCCACGCCCTCTGCTTCACCTACTGCCTCTCCTTCCCCTTCGCCTTCTCCTACGCCCACCCCCTCTCCTACTGCGACACCTACCCCGAAGGCTACAGTAAAGCCTCAAGTACTTACAGAGGAGAAAAAAGAAGAAATTCTGGAAAAACCCGTGCAGAATCCTTCTGAGGAAGAAGATGAAGTGGTCCAGCAGAGCAAACCAACTTCTCCCCCTATTGTAGATACGGTACCTACTCCTGCTCCTACTGTGAAACCTACTGCAACACCAACACCTACTCCCACCCCCAAGCCAACGCCTACTTCAACACCCAAACCTACTGCTAAACCCTCTCCGGGCACTACCCCAACCACTAAACCGGATGCTTCTTCTACCCCGAAGCCAACTGCAAAACCCACTGCAAAACCCACCGCCAAACCTACTCCTAAGCCTACCCCTAAACCAGAGCCCACACCAGATCCGTCTTACACGGGGTGGTTCACCAATTCTCAGGGGACTTTCTACATGGTGAGCGGAAAGCCCATTACGGGTTCCCAGATCATCGGCGGGCGCAGATATATCTTCAACAACAGCGGTGTGCTGCAAACCCGTTTGGGAATTGATGTTTCCAGCTATCAGAAATCCATCAATTGGAACAGCGTGGCTTCCGACGGTATCTCCTTTGCGTTCCTCCGTATTGGAGGGCAGTATTACCGTCAGGAAGGCGGCTTCTATAAGGATAATTACTTTGAGCAGAACTATACCGGCGCCAAAAATGTAGGGATCGACATTGGCGTGTACTTCTTCTCTCAGGCTACCACACCGGAAGAAGCAAAAGAAGAAGCTCTGTGGGTAGTTGCTCAGCTAAAGGGCCGTGGGCTTCAGCTCCCTGTGGTGTATGATCTGGAAGACCCTGCCAGTGATTCCCGGTTCCATCTGGCTAATTTGAATCGGCAGGAAGTAACTGATCTTTGTAAGGCCTTCTGTGAGACCATTGAAGCAAATGGCTATGACGCAATGGTATATACCAACCCTGACTGGATCCGCAATAAGCTGTATTTGGATCAGTTGTCCTCTTACCCCTTATGGCTGGCCCACTATACTCAGGCTTCCATGCCCAGTGCCAGCGATTCTTGGCAGGCATGGCAATACACCAGTTCCGGCACTGTAAAGGGAATCAGCGGTAAAGTAGATATGAATGTTATGTGGAATTAAACCACTATGAAAAAAGGGACCAAAAGTATCGGTCCCTTTTTTCATATATTTTTTGTTAAAAACCCGAAAAAACGCTATAAATAAAAGCTGAACAAAACCCCATATTAAAATTCATTTGAGAGAATTTCAAAAAGTTCCTGTTAGAAAACAAAGGATTAAAATTATATTGAATTTCACATTTCGAAACAATTTATATAGCGATATTTAAAAATTACCAAATTGTAATTTTTAACATTGACAATTTCCTTGACACAGTCAAAAACCATGATAAAATGAAATAGAAACAATCACTTGAATCCAGCGCTTCCCATTTGATTTTGCAGCAAGTAAGTGCTTGCTGCTTTTAGAAGAGTAAATTCGCTAAATATCAAGAGGGGTTTAGATGATTTATGGAAATAGTATGGAAAGATCACTATGAGTTGGGTGTTAAGAGTTTAGACGACGATCACAAAAAGCTTTTTAGCATTGCGGAGAAGATTTCAAAAATGGCAAAGAACCCCAATGCTAATGAAGAAACCCGTTTATTCATGATGCGGGAAGGAGTTAAGTACCTGAAAAGCTCCTTTGCAGAACATGCTGCCAGAGAAGAAGCATTTATGCAAAAGCAGGGATATGCAGATTACGAAAACCATAAACGCCTCCATGACGATTTTCAGCAAGTTCGCATCGGTAAGTTTGAAGAACTCATTGAATCTGAAACCTGTACCAAGGAACAAATATTTGAATTTGTGGGAATGGGAATGGGATGGCTTTTAGAGCATATCTCCACCGAAGATATGGCCATTGTGGGCAAGGGAGTATTATGTAAACCCAAAGCTCCCGAAATCAATCAGCAAGCGTTGGAACAGGAGATCAATATGCTGTTTGCGGCAACGCTGAATTTGAACATAAATGCCTATGTGATCGATGCCAACTATAAAGGCCAAAATTTTGAAAACGCTATTTATCAAAGATTTACATATGACAAGCATTTGCAGCCTGTAAATATTATTTCCGGTATCGAAAAGGCGTTTCTCATCCACATTGCCCAAAGTATTTATGGGGATGAGCTGACCGATGCGGATGTATTGATTCTTTCCTCTATGGAGATATTCGGCGCAACCTTTTGGAGGACATTAGGAGAACGTTTGGTAAACACCGGAGACGGAGTCAATTATCGCAGCAGCACATTTTTATCTCAGAAACAGATAAAAGAAACATTTGCTGCCCAAAAACCGGCGGTCTCTATTCTGTTTGGCTCTGATTGGGGGAAGTTCTTCTTCTATTCCGAAAATCATAAATGGGACCAGAAAAAATGGGAGCGGAACCTATAAGTTTTTTAAAGAGACGGATAGCCTCTTTAAAGTTTTTCGGTATGATTTGTGTCCCCCACACGATTTGCTAATTGCAGAGACAGTGGAGAAAAATTTCTTACTTAAGGCTATAAAGAAAACGCCTGAAGGGATAATCCTTCAGGCGTTTTCTTTATACATCCATTATTTCATACTAATGCGGAATACCACCGGCATATCGGAACGCACCTCTTTGGTGCGAATTACCAAAGCGTCATCCTCCTGCTCCCAAGCGGGAACTTCGTCAAATCCCAATACCGAGATATCTTTGAGGAATCCATTAAAGTGGTGGAGATGGGCATCTCCTTTTTTACCTAACGCACGGATACGTACCACTCCATCTTCTGGATATTTCAGCACGGTAGCGTACAAGCTGTCCCCCTTAACGGTAAAACGGATATCCTCAGGAGTAAACACCTTTTCTACGGCATCGGTAAAGGCGCCCTCTTTCACCTCGGTGGGGCCTTCTGCCGGGACGCGCCATACCTTGGTACCATAAATAGATTCGCCGTTTTTCTGCATCCAATCACCGATGTCGGTGAGTACTTTCCGATCCTCTTCCCCAATAGAGCCATCAGCACGAGGGCCTACATTGAGAAGCATCGTACCATTTTTGCACACCACATCCACCAAATCACAGATAATAGAATAGGCGGATTTATAATCGTTCCCTTTGGTGTAAGACCAGGAGTTCCGGGCAATAGCGGTATCAGTCTGCCAGAAATAAGGCTGGATCTGGGCAAACTGGCCACGCTCTACATCGGGAACAGCGGTACCAAACATAAAGGCATCATACTTATAGTTGATGACAACCTCTTCTCCCCACTGAGCAGCGCGATTGTAGTAGTAGGCAGCGAATTTTTGCAGCCAGGGCTTCATGACCCGCTGCTGGATCCACCAGTCAAAATAGAAAACCTTGGGGCGGTATTTATCCACCAGCTCACAGCAGCGCAGGAACCAATCCTCTATGTATTCCTCCGAAGGCTGGCAAGGGGAATCCGGATTTTCAAACTCCTCTGGCTCCTCCATAGTGGGCCAATACAGATCGCCCCGCTGATATTCGCCCTTAATGTCACTGTCGAACTTACGGCCACCATCCAAGAAGAAATAATGCTCAATGCGGTGAGAGGAAACACAGGGGACGATACCGCGCTTTTCGGCAGCCTCATGAAGTTCCTTCAACACGTTGCGATGAGGCCCCATCTCTGCGGCATTCCAGTGGGAAAGCTCGCT
Organism: uncultured Clostridia bacterium; assembly: GCA_944380795.1. Lineage (GTDB taxonomy): Bacteria > Bacillota > Clostridia > Oscillospirales > Acutalibacteraceae > Heritagella_A. Next base: position 27,152 of record CALWIS010000091.1, read on the forward strand.
GGCATACATCTGGAATCCGTCGTGATGTTCTGCCACAGGCATGAGATATTTTGCACCAGCATATTGGAAAAGATCCAGCCATTCGTCGGCGTTAAACTTCTCCGCCTTAAACAGAGGGACGAAATCCTTGTAACCAAAATCCTTTTGGGGGCCGTAGGTCTTGATGTGATGCTCATATTCCTTACTGCCCTGTATATACATATTGCGAGAATACCACTCTGAACCAAATTCCGGCACAGTAAAGACGCCCCAGTGGATAAAAATACCGAATTTAGCATCCCGATACCACTTGGGTACCTGATATTGTGAAAGGGACTCCCAGTTATCATGATAGGGTCCAGCCTGAATAACTTCCTCGATCTCCTGCAAATATTGTTTTGTATCCATCCTGTTTTGCCGAACTTTTTCGGCAGTACACCTCCCAGAATTTATTGAAGGAGAGAAACTCCCCTGCCTGCATGATAAAAAATTCTGGCGGGAAAGTCAATGTGATTTTTTGACTCAGTCCATTGTATTTTTGACCGTTTGGAACAGAAGTGGCAATTTAGAAAAAACAGTGGGATTTTAACCCGGATTCTGGTATAATAAAAAATATAGAATTCTTGAAACGTGGAGGGATCTTTCATGCTGACACCTGCAAAGAAAGAATTTATTGAATTTATGATGAGCGCAGACGTGCTCCGCTTTGGCAGCTTTGTCACCAAGAGCGGCCGCAATACCCCCTATTTCGTTAACACCGGTAATTATCGCACCGGTGGGCAGATCTCCAAACTGGGCAGCTTTTATGCCGCTCTGGTAAAGGAAACCTGCGGCGATAATTTTGATGCCATGTTTGGTCCGGCTTATAAGGGTATCCCTTTGGCAACAGCGGCCGCGGGGGCATTGGCACGGGATTTCGGTATTGACAAGCCCTATTTCTTTAACCGCAAGGAAGTAAAGGATCACGGCGAAGGCGGCAGCATTGTAGGCTACAAGCCCAAGGACGGCGACCGCATCATCATTATTGAAGATGTGATCACCGCCGGCACTGCTGTGCGGGAAACCATGCCGGTACTCCAAGCCTGCGGAAATGTTGAGGTCAAGGATATGTTTATTTCCGTGAACCGCTGCGAAGTGGGACAAGTGCCCGGAAAAACCGCCATTATGGAAGTACAGGAGGAGTTCGGTATCCAGGTACACGCTTTGGTAACGGTACAGGATAT
>CALWIS010000092.1 GCA_944380795.1 uncultured Clostridia bacterium
AAATAAAAACGTCAAGCGTTAACCAACTAATCACCAATACAGGCAAGCCACTGTGGTCTGAGTCACCTCAAAACAGTCTTGCTGTAAGAATATAGGTACAGATCCACAGTGCTTGACCTGATTATACCGCAGGTAGCTACTCCTGCCGTATAACCAATTTTCGAGGAAAGGAGAATTAATAAAACCACCCTTTTCGAGATGGTTTTATTATACGTGCCCTATACGGTTTTAGAAAAATATAAAGTAAAGGACATCCGCTATAATCCTCAATACGGCCATCCCAGTCCTATTATGAGCTATCACTACCGGTTGGCGGTGGATGCCGGTAAGCTGCCGGGCTTTACCTGGAAAAAGCTGCTGGTATGCCCCGGAACTGAAATACAGCAAGCAGAGCCGTCTCTCCTGCCGGAAAATGTGATGGAGAACCGCTTCCTGCGGGTAACTGTGCAGGATAACGGCACGTTGGAGCTGTTGGATAAGCGCACCGGCCGCAGCTTCCACCGACTGCTCCAGTTGGCGGACAGCGGAGATGGCGGAGAGATGTATAATTACCGGCCTCCCATGATGAACGAGATCATTACCAACTTTGGCGTGCAGGCCCAGGTGGAAAAGACGGTGACAGCCCGGTTCTCACCGAGACCACAGTCCGCTACACGCTGGAGGTGCCGACCGGCCTGACAGAAGACCAGACAGCCCTCAGCCCGGAAAAAAAGTTCCCCTGGAGGTACATGTTGTCCTGCGTCTGCTGCGGGATACTCCCCGTGTGGATGTTACCATGCAGATCACCAACCATTCCCGGTTCCATCAGCTGCGGGTGCTGTTCCCCAGCGGCTCCAAGAATGCCATGACCTCCTTTAGCGGACAGCCCTTTGATGTAGTGGAGCGCCCCATCGGCATCCCTGCCGGGTTCAACAATGCCCGCGACCCCAACTGCCAATACCACCCCATGGAGGATTTCTGCGGAACCGCGGATGAAAACGGCGGCCTGTGCATCGCGGCCAAGGGAATCTATGAGTATGAGTGCATCGATGATAGCTTCCGCACGCTGGCCCTTACACTAGGCCGTATGACAGATATGAAACGTTTGCCTAATGGAGAATATTCCAAGTATCATGCCGAAAAATCTTTCCTGTTTACCACACTCTCCTGGGAACTCTCTATTCTCCCGGTAGAAAAGGGATGGCAGGAGGCATATCCGCAGGTGCTGGATTTTGTCAACCCGCTGTTTGTGATGTACCGCCGCAGTCCGGACGAGGCGCTGCTGCGTGAGTATGAGAAGCCCAGCGTGCCCTCTGTGGCTGGAAAAAACTTTGCCCGTGTGGAGGGCGAGGGCGTTTACCTCACCGGCATGAATCGCGCAGAGGAAGAAGAGATGCTGCTCCTGCGTGTTGTTAACCTTTCCGATACCACGGAAACATGCCGGATTTCTGGGGGAATGGCGCAGGGAAGTAAATTCTGGAAGGTGAACTTTATGGAGCAGAAAGAGGAGCTGCTGGCAGAGGGGAATTCCTGTACCGTGACCCTCAAGCCGCGGCAGATCTACACCGTGGGGATCACCACAAATATGTAAAAATATTACTTTTTTCAACGGGATTTTTATGGTGCCATTAAGAAGGCGGTGCTATAATCAGGGAGAAATCCCTATGGGGATGGGAGGAATTTGTATTATGAGTGAACATAAAATATGGTATCGTCAGCCAGCTCGATATTGGACCCAAGCACTGCCTTTGGGCAATGGGCGGCTGGGTGCCATGGTGTTTGGCGGGGTAGAAACAGAATGCCTCTGCCTGAATGAAGATACCTTATGGTCTGGATATCCCAAGAAAAAGACGCTGCCGGGCGCCTGGGAGGGATGGCAGCAGGCACAAAAGCTGGTGATGGAGGGAAAAACCAAAGAAGCCTCCCGGGAGATTGAAAAGCAGGTGCTGGGGGAATTTAATGATTCCTATCTGCCTCTGGGAGACCTGCTGCTGGAGCTTTCCCACAGCGGAGAAGCTACTGACTATACCCGCGAATTAGACCTCTCCACCGGCATTGCCCGGGTAGCATATAAGACCCCGGGCGGCGCGTTTGAGCGGGAATATTGGGTTTCCCACCCCGCGCAGGCGATGGTGCTGCACCTTTCGGCCAAAGGGGAGGAAACGCTCTCCTTTACCGCCCGGCTCACCTGCCCTCTGCATCATGAGTTTTTAGTGCAGGAGGACGTGCTGCTGCTGGAAGGCTTGTGCCCCTCCCGGGTGGAGCCCAATTATGTGGACAGTCCGGAGCCGGTGGTCTACCAGCAGGAGCCGGAAAAAACCGGAGTACGGTTCCGAGCAGGGCTAAAAGCCCAGTGTGTGGGCGGTACCGTGACCGTAACGCCAGAGGGAATCACCGTATCCGGCGCCCGGGAGGCGGTGCTGGTGTTTGGTGCCTACAGCAACTTTAACGGATTTGAAAACCCGCCGGAGCTTGCCGGAAAAGAGTATCGGCAGCGGCTGTGGGACTGCGTGCAGAAGGCTTCTGCCTGCTCCTGGGACGAGCTGCGCGCCGCTCATGTCGCCGACTGGCAGGAGCTGTATGGCCGGGTGGATGTCTCCATGCGCTGTGAGCATCCTGCGGCGGCGCTGCCCACCGACGAACGCCTTGCCGCTTTCCAACAAGACGCGGGGGACATCGGGCTGTATGAGCTTTTGTTCCACTACGGGCGGTATCTGACCATTGCTTCCTCCCGCAAGGGGACCCAGGCGGCCAACTTGCAGGGAATCTAGAACCGGGAGATACGCCCCCCATGGTCGTCCAATTACACCACCAACATCAACGCGGAAATGAACTACTGGCCCATACTGATATGTAGTCTGCCGGAGTGCTATGAGCCGCTGCTGCGCCTGGTGGAGGAGGTAGCCGAGGCCGGAGAGGAGACTGCACGGGAGCAGTATCACGCCGGGGGCTTTACCGCCCACCACAATGTGGACTTGTGGCGCAGCACCAATTCCGTGGGCAACCATGTGGAGGGCTCCTGCGGGTATGGTTTCTGGCCCATGGGGGCCGGTTGGCTGTGCAGCCATGTCTATGAGTATTATCGCTTTACTATGGACCGCGCTTATCTGCGCAAAAAGGCGCTGCCCCTATTGCGGGGATGCGCCCGGTTCTATCTGGATGTGCTCACCGAATACGACGGGCATCTGGTGTTTTGTCCCGCGATTTCACCAGAAAACAACTATTTAAAAAATGGGGAGTCCAATAATCTTTCGGTGACCACTACCATGACCACCGCCATTATCCGGGAAGTGTTTGAGAATTATCTGGATGCCTGTGAAGAACTGGGCGTCCGGGAGGAGCAGGCAGAGGAAGTGGAGAAGGCTCTGCCGCGGTTGCCGGGATTCCGGGTGGGGAGCAAAGGACAACTGCTGGAGTGGTATCAGGAGGAAGAAGAGGCGGAACCTCATCACCGGCATATTTCCCATCTGTATCCCTTCCATCCCGCTTCCCTCATTACTCCCCGCAGAGACCCAGAACTTACCCAGGCTGTGCGGCAATCCCTTTTGCTGCGAGGAGATGATGGCACTGGCTGGAGCCTTGGATGGAAGATCAGTCAGTGGGCCCGGTTAAAGGATGGGAACCACGCCGTGGTGCTTATGAAAAACCAACTGCGTTTGGTAAAGGATGACGCAGAAATCAATTATCAAAACCATGGCGGCACCTACGAAAACCTGTTTGATGCTCATCCTCCTTTTCAAATCGACGGTAACTTTGCCTTTACTGCGGGATTGGCGGAGCTGCTGCTGCAAAGTCACGACGGCGCAATTGAGCTGCTGCCCGCCCTGCCGGACTGTATGCCGGAGGGACAGGTACGGGGGCTTTCTGCACGGGGCAACGCCCAGTTGGATTTTGACTGGACAGACGGGAAACTGCTTTCCTTTACCCTCCATGGTCCTGCTGGGGAACGGTTCCCGGTGCGCTGGGGAGATAAGGAATGGCTGGTACAGTCGGAGACGAAAATTTGCTGTGAATAAGAGGGGAGAAGCATGGCGATGAAATGGGCACTTCCGGTATGGGAGGAAGGAAAAGAGCGGGAAATGAATTGGTTTCTCCGCTTGCGGGCAGAGATCGGGCCGCAAAAGGCGCTGCTGCGCGTGGCGGCCTGCAACCTGTACCGCGTGTTTGTAAACGGGGAATTCGTCTGCCAGGGCCCGGCCCGTGCCGGGCACGGCTGCTATCGGGTGGATGAAGTGGAGATTCCCGGCGGCAGTGTAGAAATCCAGGTGGGAGCCTACAATGTCAATGCGTTTGAATATCTGGACGAGCCGGGATTTATCCAGTGCGAGATCGAGCGGGATGGGGAGATGCTGGCCGCCACCGGCATTTCCGGATTTACCGGGTTTTCCATGAAGGAAAAACAGCAGAAGGTGCAGAGGTTCAGCTTCCAGCGGATGTTCTGCGAGGAATACCAGATGCCGGCAGAAGAAGCGGAGATTTCTCTGGCGGTGCAGCCCGCAAAGCGCCTTGTGCCTCGCGGGATTCCCATGGAGCGCTGGCCGGTGCAGGAAATTCACAACATTGTGGGGGCGGGCACAGTTTCCCCCGGTCATCAGCGGGAGAACTACTACCATGACCGCCAGATCGACGGCGTTTCTCCCGTTTATAAGGGCTACACCAAAGAAGAACTGGGCCGGTATCTGAATCAGGAAGTGGAGGAAATGGACTTCTCCCCCTGCAAGGTGCCGGATTCCCCCATGGAGCTGGAAAAGGATACCTACCGCATTTTGGATATGGGTCGAGAATATACCGGTTATATCGGCGCGCACCTGACCGTGCGGGAAGCGGCGGTAGTTTACTTCTTGTTTGATGAACTGTTGGTGGACGGGGATGTGAACTTTAACCGTCTCGGCAGCACCGCAGCAGTAAAGTATACTCTGGCTCCTGGTGAATACCGTCTGCAATCCATCGAGCCCTATGGGTTCCGTTATTTAAAGATCGTGGTATTGGAAGGGACGACAGTCCTGCACCGTGTGTTTTTGCGACGGAGCGAAAACCCGGCAGACCTGCGTCCCTATGGCGGGAACGACCCCGAATTGGCAGAGATCTACGACGCAGCAGCAGAGACCTTCCGGCAGAATTCGCCGGATATCTTTATGGACTGTCCCACCCGGGAGCGGGCAGGATGGCTGTGCGATAGCTTTTTTACCGGTCGAGCAGAATATTTTCTGACGAGGAAGAATGATATTGAGCACAATTTCTTGGAAAACTTCCTGCACTGTGATCATTATCAGTTTTTACCCAAGGAAATGCTGCCTATGTGCTATCCTTCAGACCATAACGACGGGACATTTATTCCCAACTGGGCGATGTGGCTGGTATTGGAACTGGAGGAATACCAGAACCGCACCGGTGACCACACGCTGGTGTTGGATTTCCATAGCCGTATCCAATCTTTGCTGGAATACCTTTCCCGCTTCGAAAACGAGGACGGCCTGTTGGAAGATTTGGAAAGCTGGGTCATGGTGGAATGGTCTAAGTGTAATGAACTAACGGATGGGGTCAATTACCCCACCAATATGCTGTATTACCGGACGCTGCGCACCGTTTCCCGCTTGTATGGCGATGCACAGGCAGAGGAAAAAGCGGAGAGTGTGCGAAAAAACATCCTCGCCCAATCCTTTAATGGTGAGTTTTTTGCCGAGCAGGCCCTGCGAAGGGACGGTACTTTGCAGGTGGGGGCCGAGATCACAGAGACTTGCCAGTATTACGCCTTTTTCAGCGGTGTAGCCACGCCGGAAACCTATCCGGCTTTATGGCGCACTATGCTGACAAAGTTCGGCCCGCACCGCAAAGAGCACAATGAGTATCCGGCGGTATATTTCTCCAATGCCTTTATCGGTAATTATCTGCGGCTGGAACTACTGTATCAAGCAGGGGAAAAACAGCAGCTGACGCAGGAAATTCGGGAGTTCTTTTTGCACATGGCCCGTACTACCGGAACCCTTTGGGAGCATATGGACACACAGGCCAGCTGCAACCACGGCTTTGCTTCTACTGTGGTATGCTGGATAGAATAAGGGAGGAATCATCATGTTTGGAGTATTGATAGAGGCTGCACCTCAGGATTGGCAGATTTTACAGCAAAAAGAGGGGGCTGCTAAAATAACCGCTTCCGGGCGCTATGTGCTGCCGCCGGAAAGCGACATTACCCAGCCGGCGGTATATCTGCGCATGGTGCGGGAGGATAATGGAATGCCGGTGGTGGACTGGCAGCCCGCCAAACTACAGGCCGGGGAGACTTGGGAAGGAGAGCTGACAGTTCCTGCCGGCGGCTTGTACCGCTTGGAAACCTGCCTTACTCAACAGGGGAACCCGGTGCTGGAATGGGCCACCCGGGGCGATATGCGCCACCATTTGGGAGTAGGGGATTTGTATGTCATTGCCGGGCAAAGCAATTCTGCCGGTTACGGCAAAGACCCCTTCTACGACCCGCCGGAGCTGGGAGTGCATCTCTGCCGCAACAGTCTGCGGTGGGACCTGGCTACCCATCCCATGAATGAATCCACCGATATGGCCCACCCCGCCAACCTGGAAGGATGCAATCCCGGGGCGTCCCCTTATCTGGCCTTTGGCAAGCTGCTCCGCCGGGAACTGGGATATCCCATTGGGCTGCTGCAAACCTCTCTGGGCGGTTCCCCTCTTTCTCAGTGGAACCCGGAGGAGGATGGGCGCTTGTACCGCTCCATGATGGAGGTCATCGCCTCTCAGGGCGGCAGTGTGCGGGGTGTTTTGTGGTATCAGGGCTGCTCCGATGTAGGGGAAGAGGAGTCCCGCACCTATGGGGAGCGGTTTGCCCGGGTGGTTCGTGCTTTCCGCGAAGAAATGGGAGAGGATACCCCTTGGCTGACAGTGCAGTTAAACCGCCGTCTGCGTCAGGAGGAGGTTTCTGCCGAAGATGCAGGCTGGGGCCGTGTCCGGGAAGCCCAGCGTCAGGCAGCGCGGAATCTCCTTGGCATCTCCATTGTCCCGGCCACAGATTGCGGTTTGAGCGACGGTATCCACAACAGCGCCGCCGCCAATGTGATGTTGGGAGAACGTTTGGCTGGGGCCGCTTTGCGGGATATTTACCATCGCCCGTGGAGCTGCGGAGCACCGGATTTGAAGGCTATTCGGCATATATCGCCGGATACCTTGGAGCTTACCTTTGCTCCTGTAGCTGGAAGGCTGTTTGACATTGATTCCCATGATGTGCGATGCAGTGCCTTTACGGTAGAGGATACAACTGGAAAAGAAATTGAGGTTGTCCAGGCAGATCTGACAGAGGACACCATCATCCTGCATCTGGCAGAGGCGGTTTCCGGCCCCTGCCGGGTATCCGCAGGTTGGCAGATGGAGCCGCCGGTGCGGCTGCCTCTGGATTTTGCTACCCATCAGCCCATCCTCTCTTTTTATCAGGTAGAGGCGGAAGAAGCATAAAATTTGCAGAAAAGGAGAGGCCGTTTTGACAGACAATTCCGTAGAAGTACGTATTGTGCGGGCGGTGGATTTTCATGGGGATATCCGGTGGAATCATCCAGTAAACCGGTATCCCTATAACACCCTGTATTTTGTCTGCGACGGGGATGGCAGTGTGACTATCAATGGTCGGAAGACTCTGTTGGAAGGGGGAAATGTATATTTGATTCCCTCCAACACCCTGTTTGCCTGTTCCTGTGTCAGCCACATCCACAAACTATATGTAGACGTGTTCGCAGAGTTGGTGCCGGGTTACGATGTGTTTTCCGATGCAGAGGGGCAGCTTCGCCAGCTCCCCTATTCGGTGGAGGATACCTTGCGCCTGTGCCGCGCCGAAAAGGAAGGCGGACTCAAAAACCGGATGTACCTGCAAGGGGAGATCACCCGACTGTTGGCAGAGTTTCTGGAAGAGGACTACACGCCGGTACATTCGGAGATCATTCGGTATCGCCCCCTTTTGTGCGAAATGGACCGGGAACTTTCTGCCCGTCTGCGGATTACAGAGATTTCCCGCAAATATGGGTGGGACCCTTCGGTACTTTCCCGCAGCTTTAAAAAGGTGTTCCATTGCAATATCAAGGCCTATCTGGACCGCCTGTTGATGACCCGTATCCGCCAGGAACTCATAGATACCGACCACAGCATGAAAGAGATCGCCAGCCGGTATCAATTCTGCGACCCTTATTACCTCTCCAACTTTTTTAAGCGCCACGAGGGCTGCTCTCCCAGTGAATATCGAAGGAATAACCGAAAATCCTTACTATGATAAAATGCCCCTTGATGCAGCAAAATGAGTACTGCATCAAGGGGCATTGCATTTAGGAACGGAAAAAGGCTATGAATTTCTGCCAATCCTCCCGGATCAAATCATGACCGCCAGCTCGAAGATGATAGCCAATGCTGCCCTCATGAAAAGCATCTCCCGTCGCCGGTAGCTGGTCGGGGGACGAAAAGCCCGGCAGACTCAGGGCTTCCCAAGCGGGAGAAGCCGCAACGCAGCAGAGAAATTCCGAAACCGGGTCGGCCCAGGGGTCCTCTTGTGCGCTGCATACATACACTTTGCGGGGAGCCGATAACGCCAGCATAAAATGCTGGTCAAAGGGCAGTTCCTCTTCTTTTTTGGCATATTGGCGGTAAGCGGGGCAGAACCAGAAGGGAAATTCTTCTGTAATATGGTCGATGTCCTCCCCCTCTTTCCCGCGGGAAAGAGCCGCACCGCAGCTTCCAGAATCATTGGAGATCACCAGAGCAAAACGTGTGTCCAGCGCCCCGGCAAGGAGAGCCGTTTTTCCTAGGCGGGAATGACCCAACACGGCAACTCGCCGGGAATCGATATAGGAAAGCTCCTGTACATAATCCATCACCCGCATGGCCGCCCAAGCCCACATGGCCAGCTTCCCGGGGGAATGCTCCTCCCGTGAGCCCAGCAGTCCCGCCAGTCCTGTGGAAAAATCGTTGTCGTCGGTGGTCACATCGGTGTAGTGGAAGGAAAATACTCCAAATCCTCCATCAATGACCTCCTCGGCGGGTAAGGAAAAATTGGGAATATGACTGTAAAAGCTAATGGAAATAAAGGCGGGCACAGGTTTTGCACTGTTGGGGATCACTGCTTCCACAGGAAAGGAAATCTCCCCTCCAGCAATCTTGACGGTGAGCTGGATCCGGGTAAAAAACGCTTTTCCTCCAAAGCAGCGAGGCTTATATTCCAGTACCTGTGCAGTGAGTGCTTCCGGTTCCGGGATAGGGGTGCCATATTCCTCCCAACATAGAGTATGCAGCAGTTTTTGCCGCAGCGCTTCCCATTCCTCCAGAGAAGAGGCGACAGGCAGGGGCGGGATTTTTCGAGAGTTCAACAGTTCTTTGAGCATCATGATCCATCCTTTCCAATACAATCTCTCCTGCCTACCCACAAAGGCCGTATGCCTCGGGATAGGGTATAGTTTGAGTATAGCACAGTGCGAGAATTTCGCAATAGAGGAATAAAAAATCCCTGCGCCCATAAGGGGCACAGGGAAATGTTGAAAAACTTATTCTTCGGAAGAACTTTCAGAGGAAGAATCCTCAGAAGAGGAGCTCTCAGAGGAAGCGCTGCTGGAAACAAGATCCTCCTCGCTGAAGAACATATTGGGATTGTAGGAGTTTATAGCGGAATCGTTAAAGGTAATATCGTCCAGCTTGACGGCTTCCGCTTCCATAGCATCGGAGAATTCGTCGCTCTTCATGGTGGCCAATACATTCAGGCGCTGTTCCTCATCTTCCAGAACTTCGTCACATTTTTCGCTGATAAAGTTCTTCTGCAATACGTAGAACCGATTGGAATCCGGAAGATCCACAGAAGCAACGTCGCCTTCCTTCATGGATTTCAGCTTTTCGACGACCTCGTCGGGAAAATAATAGGCTTCGGTCTCCAGATCCAAGGTTTGATGCTGCAGCAAGTCGCTTTCGCTTTCAATGGATTTCTGATATTCCTCGGCAGCGGTAGACATGGTCAAATCATGGTTCTGAATCTTAGACACATACTCTTCAAACTGCTTTTTGGCTTCTGCCTTTTCTTCATCGGACATTGCCTCACTGGAGCCGTCTTCACCGGTCTTAGTATAAGAGCAGGTGAAATATTCAAAATCGGTATATTTGTCCTCGTAGAAGCTGCGCATTTCGTCGTCGGAAACTTCTTTTTCTCCGCCCTTGCCATAAGTGGCTTCAAAAATCTTCTGATATTTCACCAAGAACTGGGAATAAGCTTTTTCCAGAGAAGCCTGTGAGATGCCATATTGGTCGAATGTAGAGCTGGAATACGACCACGCAGAACTGGTGAGGGAAGCGATCTGGCTCTCATCCTCTGCATCCAGGGTAAGGCCCATCTCCTCAAACTGCTGGTCTACATAGTACATCAGTTGGATAGATTCCTTGGCCCGGTCCTTGACCCACTGAGTGCCGTCCTTGCCGTCAATTTCCTGGTCAAAAACGGATTTGGAGGCATCCTCCACCTTTCCCAGTGCCTCGGAATAAGCGCTGGAAAGATAATAGATATACACGCCGATAGGGGCAGTGTCGTCGCCGCGCTTGGCAGACCAGGCTTTATCCTCGGAATAGCAGCCGGTCATGGCGGAGACCATGCAGAGACAAGCTACTGCACCGGCAGCCAGCTTTTTTATCAAAGATTTCATATTGGAGAACCATGCCTTTCTTCATAAGATACTTAGAGCAAAATGGTATTATCCCTTTTGCAGAAACAAAATCATTATATCGCAAAGCAGGAGGAATGTCCAGACTGAATCAAGGGGTTTCTATGGGCTTTTCCGGCTCTTGCATCAGCTTTAAGGTGTCCTCCAATACGGTTAGGGGCTCCAGCGCCGAGGGGATCTTCACGCTGATATAGGGGCGGCTTCCGGCAGAGAGGAGCACCCGGCCCTTCATGGCGCCGGTAAGGCGCGCCATCTGGGCCATGTCGATTTTGGATTTGTACAGAAGCAGATGGTCATTCTGCTGCTTTACTTCTGTAATGCCCAGCGAACCGGCTAGGTTCCGCAGCAGCGCTACATCGATAAGGCCCTTCACCGCGGCAGGCGGGTCGCCGAAGCGGTCGATGAGTTCATCCACCACGTCGGCGGAGTCCTCAAAGGTGCGGATATCGGCAATGCGGCGGTAAATTTCCAGACGCTGGTTCAGGCTGGAAATATACTTTTCGGGGATATGGGCGTTGACCTGCATATCCACGATACACTCCTCGTCGGCACTCTGTACTTCCTCGCCCTTTTCCCGTTGGACCGCTTCGCCCAGCAGCTTGAGATAGAGGTCGTATCCCACAGATTCCATATGCCCGTGCTGCTCGCCGCCTAGGATATTGCCCGCACCGCGAATTTCCAAGTCGCGCATGGCGATCTTGAAGCCGGAGCCGAACTCGGTAAATTCCCGGATAGCGGAGAGGCGCTTCTGGGCGATCTCGGTGAGCACCTTGCTGGGGGTAAAAGTGAGGTACGCATACGCGCGGCGGTTGGAACGCCCCACCCGGCCGCGAATCTGGTGCAGCTGAGAAAGCCCTAGCCGGTCGGCGTTATCGATAATCAGGGTGTTGGCGTTGGGCACATCCACGCCGGTTTCGATAATGGTGGTGCACACCAGCACGTCGATCTCGTGGTCGATAAGTTTGCGCCACACTTCGGAAAGCTCATGCTCACTCATTTTGCCGTGGCCGAATCCCACCCGTGCTTCGGGAATCTTGGCCTGGATACCGGCAGCCACCCGTTCAATGGAGCCCACATCGTTGTGGAGGTAGTAGACCTGCCCGCCTCGGCGCAGCTCCCGGCGGATAGCGTCGGCGATAATGGCTGGGTCGTGCTCCAATACATAGGTTTGTACCGGATGCCGGTCGTGGGGTGCTTCCTCAATCACCGACATATCCCGGATACCGGAGAGGGCCATGTTCAGCGTGCGGGGGATAGGGGTTGCGGAGAGAGTAAGCACATCCACATTGTGGCAGACTTCTTTCAGCCGCTCTTTTTGCGCCACGCCGAACCGCTGCTCCTCGTCGATAATGAGCAGCCCCAGGTCGTGGAACTGTACATCTTTGGATACCAGACGGTGGGTTCCCACCACGATGTCTATTTCACCCCGGCGCAGCTGCCGGATGATCTCCTCCTGCTGCTTGGGGGTGCGGAACCGGGAGAGCAGTTCAATTTTAACGGGGAAGCCCTCCATGCGCTTGCAAATGGTCTGGAAGTGCTGCCAGGCCAGAATGGTGGTGGGCACCAGCAGCGCGCACTGCTTGGAATCCGTAACGCACTTGAAGGCGGCTCGCAGTGCCACCTCCGTTTTGCCAAAACCCACGTCGCCGCAGAGCAGGCGGTCCATGGGGGACTGCCGCTCCATGTCGTCCTTGATCTCGTGGATGCAGCGCAGCTGGTCGTCCGTCTCCTCATAGGGGAAGTGGGATTCAAAATCCCGCTGCCACTGGGTATCCTCGGGGAAGGCATGGCCCTTGGCCTGCATCCGCTGGGCATAGAGTTTGATAAGCTCTTTTGCCATATCCCGCACCGCTTTGCGTACCCGGGTCTTGGCCTTCTGCCACTCGGTGCCGCCCAGCCGGTGAAGCTTAATGCTGGAATCCTCCCGCGGGCCGATATACTTGGACACCATATCCAGCTGGGTGACGGGGACATACAGCACGTCGTTTTTGGCGTACTTCACCTTGATATAATCCTTGATGACCCCATGCATATCGATCTTGTGGATGCCCTCAAATACGCCGATACCGTGGGAAACGTGAACCACGTAATCCCCGGGGGAGAGCTCTGCCAGGCTGTAGATCTCCTGCGCGTTTTTGTTGCGCTTCTGGCGCTTGGGCTTTAAGGAAGAATTGATATGCCCGTGACTGATGACCCCCAGTCCCGCCTCCGGGAATTCCATACCGGCGGAAAGGGCGCCGGGAAGCACGGCTACCGTACCGGGCGCGATGGTCTCCGGGTCTTCCAAAAAGGAGGCGGGGAGCTTTGCTGCCTGCAAGTCGGCGGCCACAGTGCGGGCGGAGCGCTCGCTGCCTGCCAGCACCACACAGCGGAAACGGTTGTGGAGCATGGCGTTCAGGTCCTCCACCAGCAGTTCCGTGCTGCCGCCCCATACGGAGAGCTGGCGCACCGTGACATTGAGCAAAGTGCGGATGGAAGCGTCATAGCCGCCGTGGGCGAACACATCCAGGAACAGGGTGGGGAATTCCTCGTATTTCCCCATGACCATGCCCCAGTCGCCGGAAAAGGTGTCCAGCCCCCGGCAAAGCACGCCCTCCATCAGGTAATCTTTGATATCCTCGCCCCACTGCCACAGGGTGGAGCGTACCCGGTCTTTAACACGAGCCGGTTCCGAGACAAACAGCAGCATTTCGGCGGGGGTAAAGTAATCGAACAGCGTCACCGGGTCCCCATAGATCAGCGAGATATATTTGTCAGCGCAGCCGATGTGCACGCCGTTTTCCAGCTTGTCGGCTTCTGCGTGCAGCACGGTCTTGGCGGCCGGGGCCGTTTTTCCCCGCAGGGAATCGGCGTGGGTGCGGATTTTTTTCGCCAGTAAAGAGGGATTGTCGATGATGACTTCCCGGGAGGGAGCGATGACCACCTGTTCCAGCACGTCGTCGGTGCGGCGCTGGGTCTCCGGGTCAAAGTAGGAGAGGGTGTCAATCTCATCGCCCCAGAATTCCATACGCACCGGCAGGGAGGCGCTGGGCGTGAAGAAATCCAGAATGCCGCCCCGGCGGGAAAACTGTCCCGGGCCTTCGATCTGGTCGGCGCGTTCATAGCCGCAGCTCACCAGCAGCTTGACAATCTCATCCGGGCTTACCTCGTCGGTGGGGTGGAATACTCGGGTGCGCTCCTGTAAGATACGGGGTGGCAGTACATATTGCAGCGCCGCGTCAATGCAGGCGATAACGCAGTCGCAGCGCTCCGGGTCGTCCTCCGGCAGAAGAAGCCGAGAGAGCACCTGCAAGCGCTGTAATTCATATTCATGGCTGGCGCCGGCGGCGTCCCGGAAGGTGAAGTCCCGCAGAGGATACACCAGCGGGCGCATTCCCATGGCGGTCAGGTCGTCGCACAGGCGCTGGGCCTCCCGTTCGTCGCCGGTGAGGATGAGCCCCCGACGGCGGGAAAGTTGGGTGAGGGTGCGCACATAAGCCGCCTTATGGACGGCAGAAAGACCGGTCACAGCGGCAGGCAGTTTCCCGGTCTGGATAGCGGAAGCAAGCTCTTTAATCTCGGCAGTGCCGGAGAGGATTCCGGTTAGAAATTTCATAAGCAGCTCCTTTCCTGATTCAGGAGGTGTAGCGGTTCATGGCTTCGTCGATCTTCCCCTGTACGATGAGTTCCGCAGCAGAGGCGGCCCGTTCGGCAGCATCCTGAATGGCCTTTAACTCGTCCTCGGTAAAGCGGGAGAGCACCCAGTCGGCCAGGTCCCAGCCGGGGTTAGGCTTTTTGCCCACACCCATTTTAATGCGGGGGAAGGTATCTTTGCCGGAAAGATAGATGATATTTTTGATGCCGTTGTGGCCGCCGTCGCTGCCCTTGCGGCGGATACGCAGCCTGCCCGGCTCCAGAGAGATGTCGTCGAAGATCACCAGCACCTTTTCCGGCGGCAGCTTGTAAAAGGCCATGGCCTCCTGCACCGCTTGGCCGCTGAGGTTCATAAAGGTGGAGGGCTTTAAAAACAGCACTCTTTTGCCCCCGAGCATCCCCTCACCGCACAGGCCCTTGAACTTGATGCGGTCCACCTGTGCGCCGGCCTTTTCCGCAATGACGTCCAGGGTGATGAACCCGGCGTTGTGGCGGGTGTTTTCGTACTGGCGGCCGGGGTTGCCCAGCCCAACGATGAGAAACTCCACTGGCCCTGTGGGGACAGACGGGCGGGAGGAGAAGAGATTTTTAAACATGAGACGTCTCCTTTTGACAACAGGATATGGCGGGATGGAAGCTCCACCCCGCCTTGTTATGAAAGCAGTATAGCATATTGGAAAACAAAAAGAAAGTAGAAAAACGTCACAGAGGGTATGAGGGTAAAATAATGCGGCTGCTATCCGAGAAACCGGTGAGCAGCCGCACATCATCATTTAAGAATATTTAAGCAATGTTGTAGGATGATTCATTTATTGTCAGCGTGAGGGTATAATCTGTATCCTGTAATTTTTTCGGAACTTCAATCACATAATAGGAGTTAAATGTTGTTAAAGGCAAAAGATAGGGGTAAGCGGTTAAGCTGCCACTATCCTCTGCGGTGGACCAGCCGGTATAGGTGTATCCGCCATCATAAGTGACAGAAAAAGAAAGGTAATCTCCCAGGCTGGTTCCTGCATCAGTCTGCAAATTGGTAAAATCAAATTGGCATACCAGGTAGATGTTATCTTTGTTTTTTACTTCGTAGTAAATATAAGTGCCACTGGTATCCGAAGGATTGACGCGAGTCTGATAAGAGATTTTTTTCAGCTTGATTTCTGCAAATTCTTCTTCCGTAATGGTATCACCCACAGAGATTTCCGGTTTCGGCATGAGCTCCGGAAGGGTTTCAAAATCCTTACTGATCTGCTCTGTCATAGTTTGAACGGTCTGGTTCATGGTTTCGAGATCCTGCGTATAGATTTGATCGAGCATTTCTTTGTTATAAGCAGCTATCCACTGTAATTGTTTCCATGCAGGACGATATTCTTCCGGTACTTGCTGGCTGTTATAATTTACGATTTGATAACACCATTGATAGTGAGCATCAAATGATTCGGAAAAATCATCCATTTCATAAAGTTTTTTTCCATTCTCCAACTCATCAAGGTGCTCACTTAAATAGTCTCCGCATGCGGCTGCAAGGTCAGAGTATTCTCCGAGTTTGTTCGACAAAAACATGGCAAAGTCTTCGTCTGGGTCAATTTTTAATTCTTCATACTTTTTGTCTTTCAGCGGGTTTGCAATCTCCGAAGAGGAGGACTGTTGCGATATGGATGAATTAGAGTTTTCCGTGTCAGAAGTATTGCTGGAATCAGAACTTGAACAAGAAGAAAAGGCCAAAAGGTAAGCGAAAAGCACAAAGCAAGCGAGTAACTTTTTCAATGAGAAACCTCCTTTAATAATAAAAATCAACTTTATTTTAGTGAATTTTTCGCTAAAAGTCAATAGCGAAAAATTTCCTAAACTATACTTTTGTTATTCTCTCAGGAAAGGAGCTATGGCTATGTATCAAAGGATACGCGATCTGAGGGAAGACAAAGATTTGACACAAACACAGATGGGAAAAATTCTGTCATGCAGCCAGCGAGTATACAGTAATTATGAGCGAGGGGATATCGATATTCCCACTGCAATACTCATCAAGCTGGCAGATTTTCATGATGTTTCCGTAGATTATCTTTTGAACCGTACGGATAATCCGAAAACAGCCCGATAAAAGAAAAAACCGCAGAAGATGTTTGTACAAAACACTTCTGCGGTTTTGCTAAAATACGCTAAGAAATTACAGGAACATGGGGGAAACCGGCTTGTCCTCATAGATGCGGTCGATGGCTTGGGCAAACAACGGCGCGGTGGAAAGGATGGAGAAGTTAGGCAGCAGCTTTTCCTCCGGCAGGGGGATAGTATCCAGAAGCAGCAGCTCCCGGATACAGCTCTCCCGGATACGGTCGATGGCCGGGCCGGAAAGCACCGCATGAGTAGCGCAGGCATAGACCTCGGTGGCGCCGCCCTTTTCCACACAGGCGTTGGCGGCATTGCACAGGGTACCGGCGGTGTCGATCATGTCATCCACCAGAATGACCCGTTTTCCACGGATTTCTCCAATGATGTTCATAACTTCACAGACGTTAGCCTTGGGGCGGCGCTTGTCGATAACAGCCAGCGGACAGCCGATGCGCTCGGCGAAATTCCGGGAGCGGGTGACGGAACCCAAGTCGGGGGAGACTACCACAAATTCCTCCTCCCGACCGTGAATGCGTTCCCGCAGGAAGGAAGCCAGCAGCGGCGCGCCCAGAAGGTGGTCTACCGGAATATCAAAGAATCCCTGAATTTGAGAGGCGTGCAGATCCATAGTCACCACCCGGTCAATACCGGCTACGGTGAGCAGATTAGCCACCAACTTGGCGGAAATCGGGTCGCGGGCTTTGGCTTTGCGATCTTGGCGGGCATATCCGTAATAAGGGATCACAGCGGTAATGCTGGCGGCGGAGGCGCGGCGCATGGCGTCGGCAAGAATCAAAATTTCCATGAGATGGGAATTGACAGGCTGGCAGGTGGACTGGACAATAAAGCAGTCAGAGCCACGAACGGATTCTTCTAAAGAAATGGAGATCTCGCCGTCACTGAAGGTGGAAACCTTGCACTTTCCCAGAGGAAGTCCCAGGTTTTCTGCGATCTGCCGGGCCAACTCCGGATTGGCGCTGCCGGAGAAGATCTTGATATCCTTACCGTGTAGATTCATTTTCAATACCCCTTTTCTCAAAAAAAATTATGATGGAATACGGCTGTTTTGGGTGGATTCCGAAAGTTGAACTTCTTTTCAGAAATCTTCTACTTCTATTATGACAGCGAAATCCCCGATTTACAAGATTTAGCGATAAAATTTGTTCTGTATGGAGGGAGAAAAAAGATTTTTTTCATAAAAATTAAGTTCTGGATAAAAGAATTAGAGATCTCCATGGTTTTTTGTGGGATTTATCTGTATCATTTTTATGAAATCTGTGGGGTTTGGAGAGATTTTTTTCTTAAAAAGGTATGGAATTTATGTCTATGATTTGCTATAATACAAATAGAGTGACGCCGGACAGGCTTTAGCCTCCGGCGGTGGATCTCATGCTGACAGATTGGGAATGTGGGTGCCTTCTTTTTGGGAGGCGTTTTTTACCCTGTCCCGATTTAAAATTATGTAGGAGGTATCTTCCAATGAGCCACAAGTATGTTTACCTGTTCTCTGAGGGCAACAAGGACATGCGCGAGCTTCTGGGCGGCAAAGGCGCTAACCTGGCAGAAATGACCAGAGCCGGCCTGCCGGTTCCCCAGGGCTTCACCGTTTCCACCGAGGCCTGCACCCAGTACTACAATGACGGACGTCAGATCAATGATGACATCCAGGCACAGATCTATGAGGGTCTGGCCAAGATGGAGGAGATCTGCGGTAAGAAGTTTGCCGATCCGGAGAACCCGCTGCTGGTTTCCGTGCGTTCCGGCGCCCGCGCTTCCATGCCCGGTATGATTGACACCATCCTGAACCTGGGCCTGAACGACGAGGTGGTTGAGGGCCTGGCAAAGTTCACCAACAACCCCCGTTTCGCATATGACTCCTATCGCCGTTTCATCCAGATGTTCTCCGACGTTGTTATGGAGCTCTCCAAGAAGCGTTTCGAAGAGATCATCGATCAGCTGAAGGACGAGAAGGGCGTAAAGCTGGACACCGAGCTGGACACCAACGACATGAAGGAACTGGTTGTTCGCTTTAAGGCTTTCTATAAGGAAGAAAAGGGCGAGGACTTCCCCACCGATCCCAAGGTTCAGCTGATGGAAGCTGTAAAGGCTGTGTTCCGTTCTTGGGACAACCCCCGTGCAAACGTATACCGCCGCATGAACGAGATCCCCTACGATTGGGGCACCGCTGTTAACGTGCAGGCAATGGTATTCGGTAACTCCGGTGACAATTCCGGTACCGGTGTTGCCTTCACCCGTAACCCCGCAACCGGTGAGCGCAAGCTCTTCGGTGAGTACCTGATCAACGCTCAGGGCGAAGACGTGGTTGCTGGCGTTCGTACTCCTTCCCCCATCGCTCACCTCGAGGAGCAGATGCCCGAAGTGTACGCTCAGTTCGCTGAGATCGCTGACCGCCTTGAGAAGCACTACAAGGATATGCAGGACATGGAGTTCACCATCGAGAATGGCAAGCTCTACATGCTGCAGACCCGTAACGGCAAGCGTACCGCTGCTGCTGCTCTGAAGATCGCTGTCGATCTGGTGGACGAGGGCATGATCGATGAGGAAGAAGCAGTTCTGCGCGTTGAGCCCAAGCAGCTCGACTCCCTGCTGCATCCCCAGTTCGACGCTGAGGCTGTTAAGAAGGCTGAAGTTGTTGGCAAGGGCCTGGCTGCTTCCCCCGGCGCTGCCTGCGGTAAGGTTGTCTTCACCGCTGAGGACGCTAAGGAGTGGCACGAGAGAGGCGAGAAGGTTGTTCTGGTTCGTCTGGAGACCTCTCCCGAGGATATCGAGGGCATGCAGGTTGCTCAGGGCATCCTGACCGTGCGCGGCGGTATGACTTCTCATGCTGCTGTTGTTGCACGTGGTATGGGTACCTGCTGCGTATCCGGCTGCGGCGAGATCGCTGTTGACTATGAGAACAAGCTGTTCACCCTGGCAGGCAAGACCTACCACGAGGGCGACTACATTTCCATCGATGGCTCCACCGGTAACATCTATGGTGAGGCTATCCCCACTGCTCCGGCTTCCATCTCCGGCGACTTCGGCCGCTTCATGGGCTGGGCAGACAAGTTCCGCAAGCTGCAGGTCTACACCAACGCTGATACTCCTCGCGATGCTAAGCAGGCTCGTGAGTTCGGCGCTGAGGGTATTGGCCTGTGCCGTACCGAGCACATGTTCTTCGAGGGCGAGCGTATTAAGGCTGTCCGCGAGATGATCGTTGCTAAGACCGTTGAGGCCCGTAAGGCTGCTCTGGCTAAGGTTCTGCCTTACCAGCAGGGCGACTTCGAGGCTCTGTACGAAGTGATGGAAGGCCGTCCGGTAACCATCCGTTACCTGGATCCTCCGCTCCACGAGTTCCTGCCCACTAAGGAAGAGGACATCGTTGAGTTGGCTGAAGACCTGGGCATCACCGTTGACGAGCTGAAGAACGTCATCGCAAGCCTGCATGAGTTCAACCCCATGATGGGTCACCGCGGCTGCCGTCTGGCTGTTTCCTATCCCGAGATTGCCGAGATGCAGACCACTGCCGTTATCAACGCTGCTGTTAACGTCAGCAAGAAGACCGGCACCATGGTGAAGCCTCTCATCATGATCCCGCTGGTTGGCGAAGTCAAGGAGCTCAAGTTCGTGAAGGACGTTGTGACCTCTACCGCTGACAAGATCATCGCTGAGTCCGGCCTGGATATGAAGTATGAAGTGGGCACCATGATCGAGATCCCGCGCGCAGCTCTGACTGCTGACGAGATCGCTAAGGAAGCCGAGTTCTTCAGCTTCGGTACCAACGATCTGACCCAGATGACCTTCGGCTTCAGCCGTGACGACGCTGGCAAGTTCCTGGATTACTACTATGAGAACAAGATTTATGAGTCCGATCCCTTCGCTCACCTGGACCAGAAGGGTGTTGGCAAGCTGGTGAAGATGGCTGCTGAACTGGGCCGCTCCACCCGTCCTGACATCCACCTGGGCATCTGCGGCGAGCATGGCGGCGACCCGACTTCCGTTGAGTTCTGCCATAACGTCGGCCTGAACTATGTTTCCTGCTCTCCCTTCCGCGTGCCGATCGCACGTCTGGCTGCCGCTCAGGCTGCTGTTAAGGAGAAGAGAGCGAAGTAATCCTCTTTTCTTGAGAATTGCATAGCTTTTGCCCCCGCTCCTGGGCCCGGGAGTGGGGGCTTTTTCTATAGGAGGAGTGTACGTTCTGGCTGTAATTTCTTGCAATTCTTCCTAATTTATATTATAGTTGTATTATATTTAAATTGGATGCGAAAAAACTTAGAAAGGAAGAGTGCAGTTTGGATTCTCAAGATAAGCACACGTCTTTTTTTCAAAAATGCAAGGATTTTTTTGTACCATATAAAGGAAAACGATATGTCAAACGTCCTACAACTTGGAAAACAGCTGTATTTGCGGTATTGGGCATTTGTTTGCTGGCTGCTGGGGGAGTCTTCCTTTTTGGAAATGTATTTAAGGAAAATGTAGTCCCGGTACAAAAGGATCTCTTAGAGGAAAGTAATACTTCCGCTTCGTTATCTGCTATGAAACAAGAAAAAATCGATATTGTTTTAGATGCAGGGCACGGCGGCGCCCAACCGGGATGTGTGTCTGGGGAAATGATGGAAAAAGATATTACCCTTTCTGTTACCATGCGACTGAAAGATCAATTGGAGAAAGAAGGGATGTCGGTACTCCTTACCCGAGATTCTGATGAAGATGTTGAACTTTCCGACAGAGCGGCTATGGCCAATGAATCCGGCGCCAGATGTTTTGTGAGTATACATTGCAATTGGTACGAAGAAGACCCCACGGTGTCAGGGCTGGACTGCTATTATTATCAAGATGAGGAAGGGATGCTTTTGGCAGAGTCTATTCTCTATTCTGCCAGCAACCATTCGATTGTGACACGGGAGAGTAAAGAGGAAAACTTTGAGGTTCTGCGGGACACCACGATGCCTGCCGTACTGATTGAACTGGGGTTTATGAGCAACCCCGAAGAATTAGAAAATTTGCTGTCGGAGGAGTACCAGGAAACGCTGGCTTCTGCCATTGCTGAAGGAATTTTAAGCAAGATAGAAGAATCCGCTGGAGTTTGAAAGATTTCGCCTATGTCGATATAAAAATTATTGATATTTTGCCCTGCTCTCCATGGAGTGCAGGGCTTTTTTATGCCCATAAGAAAGAACCGGTGATAAATGGCTGCGAACCGCCATATCAATAGGGTAAGAACCTATGGTAGAGGAGGCAGGACATGGTGCTCTCTGTACATCCTGGGAAAAAGCGGATGATCGCATTAGTGGCGGCTGTGGTAGTGTTGACAGCTGCTTTGCTGTGTATGCCGCATAGGCAGGTGGAAAGCGAAACCGGAATCAACCGTGCGGGGGCCACAGCCGACCAGCGTTTGGCGTTTTTGGCCCAGTTTGGATGGGAGGTGGAGGCAGACCCCATGGAGATCCGGGAGATTGTGATCCCGGAAAAATTTGATGAGGTGTATACCCGATATAATGCGCTTCAAAAAGAACAGGGGATGGATCTGCTGCCCTATGCAGGAAAAACATGTAAACAGTGGATCTACAAAGTGCTGAATTATCCGGTAAGCGGTGAAGAGGTTCGGGCAGTGATGCTGGTATATGAAGGGCAAGTGATCGGCGGGGATATCAGTTCTGTAGCACTGGACGGATTTATGGTGACTTTCCAGGGGCCAGACCGAGAAGGGCAGGAATCCACAGAAAGTGCAGAGGATGAAAAAGAGGCTGTAGCCGTTACAGATGCAGAGATCCCAGAAGAAGCGTGGCCCATCGATTAAATCCCGTTGCCTTTCCTGTGCTTTTGCGGTACAATAAAAGCAAAACACAGGAAAGGGGGAGGGACCTTGGCACAGGAACGGCTGGATAAACTTTTGGCATCCCAAGGAGTGGGAAGCCGAAAGGAAGTGGGCCAAATGATCCGTCGAGGACGTGTACTGGTAAACGGCGAACCGGTTTGCCGCCCCGAATGCAGGGTGGACCCGGAAAACAGCGAAGTTGCTGTGGACGGCAAGCTGGTGACAGTAAAAAAGTATTTATACATTATGATGAATAAGCCATCTGGTGTTTTGTCTGCTTCCCGAGACAGCCGGGCGCCTACTGTACTGGACCTTTTGCCCGATGAACTACACCGGAAAGGGCTTTTTCCAGCAGGAAGGCTGGACAAGGATACCACAGGGCTCCTGATTATTACCGATGACGGGGAGATGGCTCATCGGATGCTTTCTCCAAAAAAACACGTTTATAAGCTATATGAGGCTCGGTTAGATGCCCCCGCTACAGAAGAAGATGTACAGGCTTTTGCAGATGGCATCCCCTTAAAAGATTTTGACTGCCTTCCCGCTAGGCTGGAGATTCCCCAGGATGGGGACGGGCTTACTGTACGGACAGAAGTACGGGAAGGAAAATTTCATCAGGTGAAACGAATGTTTGCCGCAAGAGGGAAAAATGTAGTGGGTCTTTGTCGGCTGAAAATTGGGAAGCTGGAGCTTGATCCCACTTTAAAACCGGGAGAATCCCGTGAAATGACCGCGGAAGAGCTCTCGCTCATTTTTTCATAGCAACTTGTACCAAATTTTAGACTTTCCTTTGAGTTTTAGAAGATTTTCATAAACAACTATCGTAAAGTTTGGGTAAATCCAGTCTATCAACTCTTTGGCAATTCTGGTATACTTGTTTTAGCAAATTTCTTATGGTTATTTATACATAGGAATTAGGGTAAATCAAAACAAACAGTCTGCAGGAGGTTAATTATGGCAAGCGTAACTTTAAAAAACGTCTACAAAATCTATGCCGGCGGCGTTACGGCAGTTACCGATTTCTGCTTGGATATCGCTGACAAGGAGTTTATTATTCTGGTTGGCCCTTCCGGTTGCGGTAAGTCTACTACTCTGAGAATGATCGCTGGTCTGGAAGAAATCAGCAAGGGCGAGCTGTACATCGGCGATACCCTGGCTAACGATGTGGCTCCTAAGGATCGCGACATCGCAATGGTGTTCCAGAACTACGCTCTGTATCCTCATATGACCGTATATGATAACATGGCTTTCGGTCTGAAGCTGCGTAAGACCCCCAAGGATGAGATCAAGCGCCGCGTGGAAGAAGCTGCTCGTATTCTGGATATCTCCCATCTGCTGGACAGAAAGCCCAAGGCTCTTTCCGGTGGTCAGAGACAGCGTGTTGCTCTGGGCCGTGCTATCGTTCGTGACCCCAAGGTCTTCCTGCTGGACGAACCGCTTTCCAACTTGGACGCAAAGCTGCGTGCACAGATGAGAACCGAGATCGCCAAGCTGCATAAGAGACTGGGCACCACCTTTATCTACGTTACCCACGACCAGACCGAAGCTATGACCATGGGCGACCGCATCGTGGTTATGAAGGACGGCTTCATTCAGCAGGTTGATACTCCTCAACATCTGTATGATCTGCCTGTTAACGAGTTCGTTGCTGGCTTCATGGGATCTCCTCAAATGAACTTCATCGACGCTGTCGTTGGCAAGGCTGGCGATGATCTGACCCTGACCTTCGGTAACTGCACTCTGAAGGTTCCCGCCGATAAGGTTGCTGGTACCAACCTGGCTGACTATGTCGGTAAGGACGTTGTCTTCGGCATCCGTCCCGAGGACGTACATGATGAGCCCGAGTTCCTGGCAAAGGTCAACAACGGCGTTGCCGAGGCTGACGTGGAAGTTACCGAGTTGATGGGTGCTGAGACCTATCTGTACCTGAACTGCGAAGGCAACGCTATCACCGCTCGTGTTGAGCCCACCAGCGTGGCTAAGTCTGGCGACCGCATTAAGATCGCATTTGACCTGAAGAAGATGCATGTCTTCGATAAGGAAACCGAGAAGACCATCTTGAACTAATCTTTGGTTATTGCAAGTTGTCATAATTTGATTTCCTACATCTGAGTGAAGTTCAATGCCTTTAAAGGGCAAATGTCCATTTGCTCTCTGCGGATTATGTAATACTGATTCCCCGGAAACATAGAAATGTGTTTCCGGGGAATCTTACTTTTACTAGGAAGTTTTGAGTTTGATGGACTTTGCTATGCAAGATATGATTTTGATTTACAGGAACGATATTTGTATGGGGAATATGGGTCATTTCCATGCGGAAAGGGAAAGGTTTTAGGAAAAAAGTACCCAGCTACAATAAATTCTTAAAAAAATCGTCCATTTCCCTGTTGAAATTTCTATGGAATTTATGTAGAATGTAAATAGTAGTTCTGTCTCTGTCTGCTTGTGTGTTTGTAAAAGCAGGTTTGGCGTGGTTTGTATTGGAATTTTACAGCAGGGGCGGAAGTCGTCTGTCCGTACTGGATTGGTAATTCATTGATAAAGTGAGGGAATATTTATGTCCAACAGATTGTTTCAGGGTGTCATCCATCAGATGAGAGACGCCATTGACCGCACGATTGGTGTGATTGACGAAACCTCGGTTATCATTGCTTGCAGCGAATTGGGCCGCATTGGCGAGGTGAATGACAGTGTGACCGCGGAAGCAATGGCTTCCCCCAACCCCTTTGTCATTAACGGTTATACCTATCGTTCCTTTGGTAATCGTCCCCGCCCGGAGTATGCAGTTTTTGTTTCCGGCAATGATCCTGAGGCGGCACGTTATGCCAATCTGCTCTCCATTTCCCTGAGCAGCATTAAGCAATATTATGATGAGAAGTACGATCGCAGTAATTTTATCAAGAACGTGATTCTGGATAATATCCTGCCTGGCGATATTTATCTGAAGGCTCGGGAGCTGCGTTTTAACTCCGATGTCAATCGGGTGTGTATGCTGATTAAAATTACCAATAAGACGGATATTTCCGCTTATGATGTGGTGCAGAATCTGTTCCCCGATAAGAATAAGGATTTTATCATCAATATCAATGAAACGGATATTGCTTTGGTAAAGGAGATTCGTCCGGGTATTGAAGGGAAGGATCTGGATAAGCTGGCAGGCTCCATTGTGGATACCCTTTCCAGTGAGTTCTATACCCATTGTGTTGTGGGTATCGGTACTGTAGTGGCTGGTATTAAAGATCTGGCCCGTTCCTTTAAGGAAGCCCAGGTGGCACTGGAAGTCGGCAAGGTGTTCGACACAGAGCGTCCCATTGTCAGCTATGACAACTTGGGAATCGCCCGCCTGATTTATCAGCTGCCCACCACTCTGTGTGATATGTTCCTCAAGGAAGTCTTCAAGCGCGGTTCTATTGAATCTCTGGATCAGGAGACTCTGTTTACCATCCAGCGCTTCTTTGAAAATAATCTGAATGTTTCCGAAACCTCCAGAAAGCTGTTTGTGCACCGTAATACATTGGTGTACCGGTTGGAAAAGATTAAGAAGATCACCGGCTTGGATCTTCGTGAATTTGAGGATGCTATCGTGTTTAAGGTGGCTTTGATGGTAAAGAAGTATCTTTCTTCGAATCCGGTAAAGTTCTAATAGAGCATTATAAAACCGATTTTTCGGGAAAGATTACAAAATAATTACAAATTTATTCTGTTTAAGAATTATAAAAGTGTCGCTCATTGGTATTATGTGAACGTACCATTGAGCGACATTTTTACTGTCGCCATTAAAAAAATTATAATATGCGCGCAAATTTTGCCGCCTTGTGTTAATAGAATGCGTAAAACCAAGTGTCACGGGAGGGACAAGAGTGATCGAATTTCAAAATGTTTCAAAGACATACGCCAATGGAACGAAAGCTTTAAAAAATGTAAATTTGAAGGTGGAAAAAGGCGAATTCGTTTTTATTGTGGGTTCGTCCGGTGCAGGAAAAAGTACCTTTTTAAAATTGATTATGGGAGAAGAGAAAGCGAATTCCGGTGAAGTGATTGTAAACGGAAAGAAGCTTTCTTCTTTGCGCAACAGGGATATCCCGTATTTGCGCCGTACTATGGGAATTGTGTTTCAGGATTTCCGTTTGATCGACACTATGACGGTTTATGAAAACGTCGCATTTGCCATGCATGTGGTGGGAGCATCTCCCAAAAATATCCGTAAAAGAGTTCCTTATATTTTGGGTTTGGTGGGCCTACAGAATAAGGCTAAATGTTTGCCTGCCGAGCTTTCCGGCGGTGAGCGGCAGCGCGTGGGATTGGCAAGAGCTCTGGTGAATAATCCCACCATGATTATTGCCGACGAACCTACTGGAAATATTGACCCTGCCCTTTCGTTTGAAATCGTCGACCTGCTCAGCGAGATCAATCGGCGCGGTACCACCATCCTCATGGTTACCCATGAGCACAATTTGGTAAAACATTTCCATCGCCGTGTAGTTCAGATCCATGGCGGCGAAGTGGTAGCGGATACGATGCGGAAAACCGCAGGAACTCTTGGTTCTAATGTGCGGAGTTCTGGGGAGGGTACAGCCAATGAAAATATATAATTTTTGCTATTTACTTAAAGAAGGCCTACGGAACCTGAAGGGAAATCGGACCATGACCATTGCTTCTGTGGCGGTTTTGGTTTCGTGCTTGATTCTGACAGGCGCTGCTACGCTGTTTTCTTTTAATATTGGCCTTGCGATGGAGTCCATTGAGGGAAACAACAGCGTTACCGTTTACTTGCAGGAGGGCATGCCCACTTTGGAGTCGGTGCAAATCGGTGAGCAGCTGCGAGCTATTGATAATGTTGCCGAATGTGAGTTTGTTTCCAAGGATGATGCTTTGGAAAGTATGATGGAACTTTTGGGAGATGACGGCACAGTATTAGAGGGCCTCACCGGTTCTGAAAACTTTCTGCCGGACGCCTATGATATTTCTATGAAGGACCTGACCCAATACGATCAAACCATTGCCGATATTAAAGCAGTGGAAGGGGTCGATCATATTACCGATTATTCTGATATTGCAAACAAGCTGACGCAATTAGATAATCTGGTGACCATGGTAGGCTTTTGGGTGGTATTGCTGTTGGGTGTGGTTTCCTTGTTTATCATTGCCAACACCGTTCGGGTTACCATGTATTCCCGCCGTATGGAGATTAGCATTATGAAGTCGGTGGGTGCTACCAACTGGTTTGTGCGGTGGCCCTT
This sequence comes from uncultured Clostridia bacterium, assembly GCA_944380795.1. GTDB lineage: Bacteria > Bacillota > Clostridia > Oscillospirales > Acutalibacteraceae > Heritagella_A. The sequence continues at coordinate 27,456 of CALWIS010000092.1, forward strand.
TATTGTAGAAGGCGTCATCATTGGATTGGTGGCTGGCATTGTGGCCAGTGTGCTGTTGTTTGTGTTGTATAACAGCGTCATGCAGGTTATTTCTGGAATCGCTGCATTCTTTACTCCGGTTCCCATGACCAAACTGCTTTTGCCCTACACGATAGCCTTTATGCTCGTAGGTGCAGCCTTTGGTGCTTTGGGCGGCGCGATCTCCATTGGAAAATATTTGCGTAAGGGAGGCAGTGACCTTGTTGGTATTTAAGAACAAATGGGTAAAGTCAATTAGTGCGGCAGCCTTGGCTTGTGCTGTGCTGTTCGCCTCCCTTCCTCAGGGAGTTGGATCAGCTACAGCCGCTACCACGCTTTCTGAATTGCAGGAGCGCCAGAAGGAGCTGGAAAGCCAGAAAGCAGAGAATGAAGAAAAACTGGAACAACTGAAAGAAGATACGGCAAAGCAAGAGGAATACAAAGAAACTCTCAATGCCCAGATTGAAACGGTGCAGCAGGAGATCGATTCCTATAACTTGGAGATCAGCCAGCTCAATGAGCAGATTCAGGAAAAGGAAGACGAGATTGCAGATAAGCAGGTTTCTATTGATGCCAACTATGAAAAACTGAAGGAGCGCCTTTGTGCCTTGTATAAGGCAGGGGAAGCTTCCACTTTGGCGATTGTGTTGGATGCAGAAAATATCTCCGACATGCTGCGAAAAGCAGAGATCATGAAGGCCGTGACAGAGCATGACACCCAGCTC
>CALWIS010000093.1 GCA_944380795.1 uncultured Clostridia bacterium
GAAAGAGGATATTAAGAAACTGTATATCCGCTTTTCAAAGGACTTTTCTGTGTTGCCCTTTGATGAGGTGCTAGCCCAGTGCCTTGAAGTGGTAAAAAAATATTATTCCTGCTACCCTCTCTTGTTCCAATTAGGCTCTCTTTTAATCAATCACGTGGCACAGGCTTCCAGCCTGGAACAAAGGACACAGGTTATGGAAACGGCTTTGGGCTGGTTTCATCGAGTGAGCTCCCAGGCGGATGAACCAAATCTGCAAAAAGAGGCACTGCTAATGGAAGCATTTTGCCTTCTCCAGCTTCAGCGTCCCTCCGAAGTCATGGATATTCTGGAGCCAATTGAAATGCAAGCCCCTTCTCCTGAACCGCTCTTGGCTTGTGCATATCAAGCGATGGGCAATGACCGGGAAGCCAAAAAAATCCTTCAGGTGGGACTATACAAGCAGATTATGACCCTCTTTGATTTGTTTCCGTCCTATCTGAACCTATGTTTGAATGATGCACAGCAATTTTCAGAAGCCTGTCAGCGATTTTATCAAACAGCGGATATTTTTCAAATAAAAACACTACACCCCAGCATCCTGTTCGGAGTCTATATCACCATCGCTCAAGGCTGGCTTGCACTTGGAGATACCGAAGAGGCGCTGAATACCCTCGCCCAGTATACCAATCTGGCTGTCAGTGACATTTATCCATTGCGTCTGCATGGAGACAATTTTTTCAACCTTCTGGATGAATGGTTTGACAGCGAACTCACGTTAAGATCCTTTCCGCCAAGAGATGAGACACTGATACGGCACAGTATGACACAAGCTCTTAGTGAAAACCCCGCCTTCCTGCCGTTAGCAGAAAACCCACGGTTTCAGGCAATGGTCGATAAACTGAGAGCAAATGAGGAGGGAAAATAAATGGAAACCGTTACCATGCAAGCACTGTCCAAGACATATCCCGGTGGAAAGGAAGCATTAAAACAACTCTCCCTGTCCCTAGGCGCAGGGGAGGTGTTCGGTTTTCTTGGACCCAACGGCGCAGGAAAAACCACAACGGTAAAGCTATTGACGGGAATCCTTGCCCCATCCAGCGGTTGCTGTTCTATCATGGGCATCAACCCCAATACCCAGCCGGAAAAAGCCCATCTCCTTTCCGGCATTGTAACCGAACATGCCCAGATGTACGATAATCTGTCTGGTATAGAAAACCTGATATTCTATGCCGCCGCCTTTGGACTGGCGCAAAAAGACGGAAAACAGCGTGCGGAATCCTTGCTCAAAGAATTAGAGCTAACAGAAGCCAAAGATCGAAAACTGGCCACCTATTCTACCGGTATGCGGCAGAGACTTTCCCTGGCACGGGCCTTGCTACACCGTCCCAAAGTCCTGTTTCTTGACGAGCCTACCTCCGGCCTTGACCCGGAAAGCGCACAGAATGTAAACCAAATGATTCGCAATCTGGCCCATAAAGAGGGAATCACGGTTTTCCTGTGTACCCATCAGCTTAGATATGCGCAGGAAATCTGCACCCGCTACGGACTGATTGAACAGGGTTCTCTCCTGTCCTCGGGTACAATAGAGGAACTTCGGACTCAAGCATTCCCCTCGAAATCGCTTCAGATTCAGGCATCCGCTGTTCCGGAAAGCCTTCATCTGACCAAATGCGGAACGAATGAATTCACGGCAGAAATACAGGATAAACAGGAAATTCCACACCTTGTGCGAAAGATTGTGGAAGCCGGTGGAAATATCTATTCTGTAAATCTTGTACAGCCCAGTCTGGAAGATATTTATTTCGCCTTGACTGCCGGCAAAAAGGAGGATTGAGCGATATGAAAACCGCCATGTATGCCCTTATCAAAAAGGATTTTCGCGGTGTTGCCAGTAACCGCAGGTTATTTTCTGCTCTTTTAATTGTTCCTTTGGTACTAACGATTATATTGCCCTCTATTTTCCTCGTTACCATTCATTTTGTGCCGGATAATCCGGATGTTGCAAATCTGCTATCATTGCTTCCTGAAGCCGCCGGGATGGAAAGCCTGGAACTTACTCTTTCCAGCATGATTTTAAATTACATCCTTCCGGTCTTTTTCATGATGATTCCCATCATGACGGCTTCTATCATGGCGGCCAGTGCATTTGTGGGAGAGAAAGAACGTCATACACTTGAAACATTGCTCTATTGCCCGCTTACCCTCAAACAGATTTTTCAGGCAAAAGTATGGGCTTCTTTCCTTTTAAGTATGGTTGTATCGCTGATTTCATTCACGGCTATGCTTCTGGTCATGGAAACAGAATTATTTTTCCTGATGGGAAAATTGATACTTCCCAGCGTAAACTGGCTGGTTGTTATGTTGCTCCTTTCTCCCGCCATATCACTGATTGCCGTCACTCTCATCGTCCGGGGATCTGCCAAAGCCCAGAGTGTGGAGGAATCCCAGCAGTCTGCCGTTTTTCTAATCCTTCCGCTTATTCTGCTTATAGCAGGACAGTTTACTGGTGTTCTGTTGATGAATGTCTGGATTCTCCTGGGACTGGGTATAGTATGTGTGGCTCTGGCCTGGATTCTGCTACAAAAATCTATGGGACGGTTTACCTATGAAAAGCTTCTTCAGTAAAAAAGGCTCGGTACATCCCTGTACCGAGCCTTTGAATTAGCAGGCCTGCATCGCAAAAACATCCAAAAGTGCTCCTTTTCTATCTTTCCAGCTCTTAAATTTGTTCCGGGAAAAGCACTATAATAAAGCAGTACGGAGGAACAAGCCATGAAGATATTCATTGTTGAAGATGATCGAACCATACAGGCACAGTTAAAAACCCTCTTGTCCGGCAACGGGTACACCGTTGAAACCGTTTCGGATTTTTCAAACACAATCCAGCAGATAAAAGCTTTTGGGCCCCACCTGGTTTTGCTGGACATAAAATTGCCGGGGGTCAGCGGGTTTGAAATCTGCTCCCAAATTCGCAGTTTTTCGGACCTTCCCATCATATTTGTAACCAGCAGCAACACGGATATGGACGAACTGAACAGCATCATGCTGGGTGGAGATGCCTTCATCACAAAGCCCTATAACACCGCCATCTTGCTTGCCAAAATCGCATCCCTGTTACGACGGGCATATGGCGGACAGTCCAAGGCACTCACATGGAATGGTGCAGCGTTACATCTGGAAAGCAGCCTGCTTGCATACAACGGCCAGAAAGTGGAACTCACCAAAAACGAGCTGAAAATCCTCTACTATCTGTTTAAACACGCCGGGAAAATCTGCCCCCGCAGTGATATTGTGGATTTTCTTTGGGACAATCAGCTTTATGTGGATGATAATGCCTTGAGCGTGAATATGACCCGCATCCGTGAAAAACTCGCGTCCATAGGGCTGACCGGCTTTATCAAAACAAAGCACAGACAGGGGTACACATTATGAGTAGCAAGCAATATTGGAAAAACCAGTTGCCCGTTATTTTAATCAATCTGTTGGGTATGCTTGCCCTTGCCCTGTTTTT
>CALWIS010000094.1 GCA_944380795.1 uncultured Clostridia bacterium
ACCGAGGACGCAAAGAACCAGCTGTATCTCCGTCCCGAGACGGCACAGGGTATCTTTGTCAACTTCCCCGCCATCCAGCGCACCACCCGCAAGAAGGTTCCCTTCGGTGTGTGCCAAGTGGGCAAGAGCTTCCGCAATGAGATCACCCCCGGCAACTTCACCTTCCGTATCCGCGAGTTTGAGCAGATGGAGTGCGAGTTCTTCTGCAAGCCCGGCACCGATCTGGACTGGTTCTACTACTGGAAGGACTTCTGCAAAAATTGGCTGTTGTCTTTGGGCATGAAGGAAGAGAATATGCGCCTGCGTGACCACCGTCCCGAGGAGCTGTCCTTCTACTCCAAGGCCACTACCGACATTGAGTACCTCTTCCCCTTCGGCTGGGGCGAGCTGTGGGGCATTGCCGACCGCACCGATTACGACTTGGGCCGTCATCAGGAGCACTCCGGCAAGGACCTCTCCTACTTCGACCAGGAGACCAACACCCGCTACATCCCCTATGTAGTGGAGCCTTCTCTGGGCGCAGACCGCGTAGCGCTGGCCTTCCTGTGCGATGCTTACGACGAGGAAGTGGTGGACGCAGAAAAGAACGACACCCGCGTGGTGCTGCGTCTGCATCCCTATCTGGCTCCCTTTAAGGCTGCCATTCTGCCCCTCTCCAAGAAGCTGAGCGAAAAGGCCCGCGAGGTCTATGCCCTGCTGGCTAAGGAGTTCATGGTGGACTTTGACGACGCCGGTTCCATCGGCAAGCGGTACCGCCGTCAGGACGAGATCGGCACCCCCATGTGCATCACCTATGACTTTGACAGCGAGAACGATAACTGCGTGACCATCCGTGACCGCGACACCATGGCACAGGAGCGCGTTTCCATCGACAAGCTGGTGGAATACATCCGCGAAAAGGTAGCGTTCTAATTGAGAACCCCATAAAAATCCCATAGAAGCAAGCGCCCTCTCCGGTTCTGTACCGGAGAGGGCGTTTTTTATGCCGTAATATCGGCAGTAGATGCGGAAATCAGGGAGAGCAAGTCATCGGGTGCCATTTCCACCTGAGAGCCAATGCGCCCGCCGCTGAAAATCATGGTGTCAAACAGCTGGCAGGTCTCGTCAATGACCGTGGGGTATTGCTTTTTCATGCCAATGGGGGAACAGCCGCCCCGCACATAGCCGGTAACTTTTAAGAGATCGGCCACATGGAGCATGGACACAGATTTTTCTCCTACCGCCCGGGCGGCGGCTTTTAAATCCAGTTCCTCCCTCACCGGGATAACAAACACGAAATACCCTCCCGAAGCACCCTGGGTTACCAGCGTCTTAAATACCTGATCCGGGTCCTGCCCCAGCTTTTGCGCTACCGCCAAACCGTCAATATGGCCATCGGAGGCATCATAGGTATAGTGGCGGTAGGAAATCCCGGCCTTGTCCAGTACCCGCATCACATTGGTTTTTTCTTCTTTTTTTGCCATGGAATCACCTTCCTGCATTAAGGGTCTGGGGGAGAAAATGGAGAAACGCTCCCCCACTCCCCCCATGGGGAAAATCCCAAAGACTCGTAAAATTCCTTGTTTTCTGTTTGGCTGCGAAATAAAAATACCCGCCGCCCCGGCAGCTTTTGGCACAGGGATTCCACCGCCTGCCGCCCCAGCCCCTTTCGCCGGAAAGGGGGCAGCACCGCCACCGCTGTGAGCAAAGCCGCATTTTCCGTTACCGCGAGAGCCAGCGCGCAGGCGGCTGTATGACCATTTTCCCGCAGTACAACGGCCTTTGCCGTACCGTGGCGCAGACGGTGGGAGGTATCCAGATAAAAGGGTTCAAATTCCGGCACCGGGAATCCCTCCCCCTCGCAGGCAGCAAGCACCTCATACAACACCCGGGGAGAGGGCGGTTCCTCCCACACCGGGGCCTCCCCTTCCGGCTGGTCGCGGTACAGCACCGCCCCGGTTTCGGCAACGGGGAATCCCAGCACCCGGGCGGTATCCGGGGCGCAGAAAATTTGCCCTGCGCCGCAGGACGCGGCAAACAGGGCAGTTTCTTCGGTTTCGTTGGGGTCTGGTTTCCCGGCAATGGTGAGTACGCCGTCCATGCGAGAAAACAGGCAGCCATTCCCCTGCCACACATCCAAAAAGGCGGTGGACAGCCCATAAGCCTCGGCAGCGGAAACAATGCGGAGGGTGAACGGGTCCTCAGGAACCGGCAGGCCGGAAAGGCTTTCGATTCGGGTAATCACGCGTCTTCCCCGGCAGCAACAGCCATAGCCAGTTTTTCCACAAGCTCTTCCGCGTGATGGAAGTCCGCTTCTGCGATCATTCCTACAGGAGCGTGGAGATACCGGCAGGCCAGGGAGATCGCCGCAGTGCGCACGCCGCCACGGGAAACATGGATAGCGCCCGCGTCGTTGCCGCCAGCCACTGCTTCCTTTACCTGACAGGGAATGTCGTTTTCCTTTGCCAGCTTTTGTGCCAGCTGGAAGTATCCGCGGTCATAAATGGTTGCCCGGTCCATAAAGGACAGCACCGGCCCCTTGCCTACATGGCACACCTGCTTTTCAGCCGGTACGCCGGGAATGTCGGCGGCAGTGGTGGATTCCACCACAATGGCGGCCTCCGGCTCTGCGGCAAAGGCAGCGGTCTTACTGCCCCGCAGTCCCACTTCCTCCTGCACGGCAAATACAAAGGTACAGTCATAGGGCAGGTCTTTCTTCATCAGATCAATGAGAATGGCGCACCCGGCGCGGTCGTCAATGGCACGGCTGCGGATATGTCCATGAGCGGTATCAAACAGGGAAACAAAGGTCACGCTGTCTCCGGGGGATACCAGCTCTTCTGCCTCCTCCTTGGAAGCGGCGCCGATGTCAATGGTCAGGCTGTCCAGCGTGGGGGCCTTCTCTTTTTCGTCCCCGGTGAGGAGATGGATGGGCTTGGCCCCGATGACGCCGGGAATTTTTCCTGCCACCAGCACGGATTTTCCCGGCAGGATGCGCCGGTCAATGCCGCCCACGGTGGTAAAGTGGAGCAGACCGTCTTTATCAATGGTGGTGACCAACAGTCCCACCTCGTCCATATGGGCGTTGAGGAGCAGGCGGACTTTCGCCCGGTTGGCTCCCTTTTTTTCTGCAATAATATTTCCCAGCGGGGTAACGGTGATTTTCTCTGCAAAGGGGGTGATCTCCTGCAAAATCATCTCCCGCACTTCGCCTTCATCGCCGGAAATCCCCTGCGCGGTGCAAAGCTTTTCCAAAAGCTGTAAATCTGCCATTATGCTCCAACCTCCCTGATAAATGCTGCCAGCAGCTGCGCTACGTTTTCAATATCCTTCAAATCGCAGATCTCCGCCGGGGTGTGCATATTCCGCTGGGGGATGGACACCAGACCGCAGGGAACGCCGCTGCGGCTCACGTTGATCTCGTCGGCGTTAGTGCCGGTTCGGCCGCCCATAACCTCCAGCTGGAAGGGAATGTCGTTTTCTTTGGCCAGCCGCTTCAGGCTTTCGGTGATGTTCTTATCCAGCACCGGAGAAACACCGATCATGGGGCCTTCCGACAGCTTGCCGCACTTATGGGCAGGCACGCCGGGCTGTTCCGCAAAGCTTACATCCACCGCAATGGCCATGTCGGGCTCCTCCCGGAATGCGGCGGTCTCTGCGCCCTGACTGCCCACTTCTTCTCGGGTGCTCAAAAG
>CALWIS010000095.1 GCA_944380795.1 uncultured Clostridia bacterium
GTTTGGCTGGCTTTTTGCTCACCCCTTTTTGTGCCGTTTCCCTTCTTTTATTTTGGTTTGTGGCTGCCTGCGGCATCAATTACTCCCGGTATTCCTTTGCAGAAATATCCAATCTGCCGATCCAAGATTCCTCTATCGATGAACTCTATGCCCTGAACCTTTCTTTAGCAGAAGAGGTCTCTTCTCTGCGCCAACAGCTTCCCGAAGATGAAAATGGGGTGATGACCACCGCCTTTTCTACAGGAGAAAAAGCGGACCAAGCCCGTATCTGCTACGACACCCTTCAGGAAAATTATCCCACCCTGTTTGCCGGATACAGCGCCCCTAAAGCCGTAATCGCCTCCCGGCTCATGTCCTGGTGTGATATCACCGGCATTTTTATTCCCTTTACCTTTGAAGCCAATGTCAATGTTGATGTCCCGTTCTATTCCCAGCCCGTCACCATGTGCCACGAACTGAGCCATCTCCGGGGGTATATGCGGGAGGATGAAGCCAATTTTATCGCTTATTTAGCCTGCCGCAATAGTCAAAGCATCGAATTCCAATATTCCGGCGCTATGCTGGCTTTTGTTCATGCCAACAATGCCCTGTACTCTGCCAATAGCGAACTGGCACAGGAGGTATACAACTCTTTATACCCTGGAGTACAAAGGGATTTTGCCTATAACAGCGCCTACTGGAAACAGTTTGAAGGCCCCGTCTCCGAGATCTCCAATTCGGTAAACGACTCTTATCTAAAAGCCAATGGCCAAGAAGATGGTGTACAAAGCTACGGTCGAATGGTGGATCTGCTGCTGGCGGACTTCCGGCTGCGTTCCTCTCAGGAGCCGTAAAGAGGTAACTCTCTGACCTTACTTAACATTATCCTTTTCTATTAGACTTATTTAAACTGATAAGAACGGGGACAATCCCCCTCACAATCGACCATTTACCGACGCACCCACCGGCCAAGCAAGGTCCGTTTGTAGTGGGTGAGTTCTTCCTTAGCCTCCGGCATATCCCCAGCTCTGCGGAAGAAATCCACACCTTTGGCAATATCCTGAGGCATTCCCAAGCCCTCGCAGTAGATTTTTCCCAACACATAAAGGCTTTCAAGCTCTCCTTTTTGCTCCCATGCAAGGTTATATGCCTGCTCGTAGTTGGGAGCAGTGCCCCAGCCTTCCAGATAGCATCGAGCCAAATAAGGGGCGCCAAAGCTGTTGTTCTTATTTGTATAAACGAAATGGAAATACTCAAATGCTTTGGCCCGGTCCTGCGGTCTTCCAAGACCAAAATAGCAGATTCTTCCCATGGCGTTGCAGCTGCCGGTTTCCCCTTTTTCTGCACCACGCTCATAGCAGGAAATTGCTTTCTGCATATCCTTGGGAACTCCATTGCCCTTTTCGTATTTATTTCCCAACAAGTACCATGTATCGGGCTGGCCACCTTCTGCCGCCTTCCAGTACCACTCCAGTGCTTCCTCTATGCGGCCAGCCTTTTCCAGTTCACCTGCATAGAAGTACTGATGGATGGCGTATCCCATTTCCGCTCCCATCTTGAAAATATCCTTGGCTTTTTCCGGCTGGGCAGGAACAAAATCCTCATCCCCGTTGCTGTAATAATGGGCAAGGTTATTGCCAGCCAAATACATACCACCACGGAATGCCTTCCAGAACCAATCCTCGCACTGGGTGATATTTTCCCGCATATGTGCCTCAAAACCTTCCAATGTTGGGAAGTCCTGGGGACCCTTGCCCTGGATGGTCATGAAATCCCACCAAAAATAGGTGTTGCCCACTGTAAACTGGCAGAAAGCATCCCCTGCCGCCGCTTTTTCCAGCACTTGTGTAAAGGCGTCCTGCAGGGAAAGGGGCATCTGGTCCATCAGTTCCGGAGTAAGCACCTGACTGCGCAGGGCTACCAGTATACCAAGGGCGCTGCCCTGCAGAACCGATTGCTTCAGCAGCTGCTCGGCCTTGTCTTCATCCACCGGAAAATGGTGGCCGCTCCACACATAGCTGTCGCCAAGCAGGCACCGGGCTAAAACGCAGGCTGCGTCTCCATCCCCGGCATTGGCAGCATTTACTAACAGCTGCAGCCCTTCCTGTCCCCGGTCTGCCCGGGTCTTATTATCATAATAGATGTACTGTAGTGCTTTTTCCACACTATCGCTAAAAATCTTTCCCATATTTGTATTCCTCCTAAAAGAAAATTAGATCATAGATTTCCATCTATGGTATTCATTTCTGTAATCAGCAGTTCCCCAGCTTTCCGCAGCATTTCCACATCCTGCAAAATATCCTCCCGCTGGCTGCTGATGGGCTTATCAACATCGCCGTCAAAAATGCTCCTTGTGCGGCATACCGCCACATACATCACCGGGCCGGTAAAAGTGATGGCGATCTGCTCTCCCATCGCATCGGCAAACCGAGTAATCTGCTCTAACATTCGGGGCGTCAAAATATAAAAAGCATTGTGAGAATCGGCAGCAAAAATCTGGAACCGCTTATTAAACGCCTCATCCTCGGTCTCTATTTTATTTTGTGCTGTCCATCCTTCTAAATTGGAAAGAAACTCCTTTTCAAAAATCTGCAAATGTCCAAAACTTCTTTTAGATTGGTTAAAAGAAGCAAAACGCATTACCTGCCCCTCAAAAATCGTGCGAACTTCCTGCTTTTTTCCGCTGCGGGACATATATTGGGTCTTGACATCACAATAATGAAAGCGGATATTCTGGTAAGTACCTTTTAATAAATTCTCTGAGTGAAAGTATCGGGATTCTCCGCAGCCTACCACTGCCCCGTCCCGGATCTCCGTGTAGGAAAGCCCCAGATGCGGGTTATAAGATAGGTCCTGAAAATATCCGGTACTTTCTACCGTGGGCATCACATACTGGGTTTTAAAGCAGAGATTAAACTGTTCATAGGCTGTTCGCACAAAGAGTATATAAAAAAGATACCCTCCACCAAGCGCCAATCCTAACGGCAGCGCTAACACCAGACCCAATTTTTCGGAGATTTCCATTTCTTCTCCAGAGAAAAAGGCATAATACCCCAGCAAGGCCACACCTGCAAGCCATATTACGACAGCAAAGACACACATCAAAGTATATCGCACTTTTGCCTTTTTCTGCATCTGCTCTATTTGTTGATTCGATATCATATCAATGGGTCACCTCCTCTTTTCAGTCAAAATTCGCCTGAAAAGAGCGCTTTTTCTCTTCCACTTCATAAAAACTGGCCGGCTCCATATGGAACATAGCAGCCACAATGGACCATGGAATCACCCGTACCGTTTGGTTATAAATCGACACATTGGAATTATACAGGCGTCTGGCGGCCTGCAAGTGTTCCTCCGTATTGTATACCGCTCGCTGGAATTGGTCCATAGAGATCCAGGAATTCAGGACAGGGTATTGTTCATACAGTGCGTCGATACCGGCGGTCACTCCGGTGAGATCCCGGTGGACACTGGCCAAAGCGCTGATTTTTTGATTCACAGCGCCTCCCCGAAGCTCTCTGGCTTCATGCAGGCTTTTTTGGGCCTCTTCTCTCCGCTGAGCATCCCGCTCCCGATTACGGTGGCTTCCCATGCGGCCGATCCGCCCCCGGTCCATTTGCTTGCGGATCTCATCCATACTGTGGGTCTGGCGGGAGATCTCCTCATCAATGCTGCGGATTACCTCTTCGGAAAGGCCCTGCTGCTGATCCAGCCTGCGCTCCTCTCCCTGAGCGCCGCTGCGCAGAGCGGTAACCCCTGTCAATGTCTGATATTCATGGGAAAGATACTTCTTTACCGACTCCAGCAGCTCCGAAAGCATATCATACCGTTTTTCCAATGCCACATCAATTCCGGAGCCTGCCTCCTCCACCTTTACGCGCAGTCGTTGCAGGCGGTTATACATCAAGATAAAGCCTACTATAAGCAAAACCAAAAGGACAGCAATCCCTATCCCGATCACGGCCAATTCCATAAGCCTTCCTCCATTTTCCTTTTGCATTATTAAAATAAACCAATAAAAAAGCGCCCTAAGGCATATCTAACAAAACCACATTGTTATTTATTATAATTTGTTGGTAATTATTTGTAAAGAGCTTTCCGAAGTATCTTAGTGGGGCAGTTTGTTATGGTAGCTTGCTAACCCTCTAACTTTTTTTAATTTTCATCTTGCTATTTTATTTTTTGTATGCTATACTGTTATAGCAATTTCAAATGCAGAAGTAGTTCAGTGGTAGAACATTAGCTTCCCAAGCTAAGAATGCGGGTTCGATTCCCGTCTTCTGCTCCAGTCGAGTGCCTCGACGCGCAAGCCGCGTTCGAGGCTTTTCTTTTGTTATAATTTATCGCTCGCGTTTATAGCGAGTATCTATTTTGTCAATGCTTCCCGGGTCGAGAGCCTCGACACGCAATTCGCATTCGGGGTTTTTCTTTTTGTTTGATTTGGTACTCTATTTTCCATCCAAATAGTCACACTTTTATAAGCCAAAAGCCCCCAACCTTTAGACAGTTGGAGGCTTTCTGTTTTAACTGACGATCTTGTAATAGGTGCGGGCCGTCAAGGTATAAATAATGCCGTACAACACCGCAAACACCAAAAAGCTAACAACGGTACACAGCACATACAGCCCCTGATTCTGAAGCGCCATCAGCTGCAAAATCCGGCCAATCATGGGGAATGCAAAGGCTGTGTGGATTCCCGCCATAATAAGCGGCAGGAAAAACACCGTGAGAACCTGGGAACGGATTGTGCGCCGGATCTCCCGCTTATCCATACCCACCTTTTCCATGATGGTGAAACGCTCCTTGTCATCGTATCCCTCGGAAATCTGCTTATAGTAGATAATCAGGATGGTGGCCATCACAAACAGGGTGCCCAGGAAGATCCCCACGAAAAGCAACCCACCAATCAGGCTCATATATATCGACCGCTCTTGAGCGTTGTAATAAACGCGGGTCATAGCCAAAGTACCGCCTTTTTCCGCAAGGAGCTGGGAGGTAGGCTCAAACGCGTAGATGAGATTTTCGTAGATTGCCGCTTCCTGCTGGGAGTCCCCATTTTTCAAGTCAAAGGAATAGGCGCATTCGATGTCGGAATACCCTTCGTAGTCGGCATCCGGCCACCGCTGCATGGTCTCTATTTGCAGTAAGGTCTCCCAATCCTTTACCACCACGCCAATATGGGTCGTCATCATCACAGCCGCTGCGGTATTGTCTGGAAATTCCGTGAGGGTTTCCCCAATCTTCCAGGAAGTATCCCCCAGGGAGAAAGTGTCCCCTTGCAGTTCTTCTTCGGGAGTATAGAGCAGGATCTCCCCTTCCTCCAAAGATTTCTGTGTTCCCATTACTCGATTGTATTCTTCCAGCGTTACGAAAGTAATGGTGCAGTACTCCGCCACTGCTGCCCCGTTGTTCTTTTTGGAAGGATCAATCTCATAGGTGCTGCCGATTTTCTGTGCACTGCTATTTAAATAGGTGTAGGTGAGGATATTTTCGGCTTCAGCGTCTTCTTCCTGCAAAATATCATCCACCACTTCTGCGGCTGCTTCTCCCAAATATTGGCTATCGCCCCGAATGAGAAATTCCATATCCCGGGAATAGGTTTTTTCCAGCATATCCTCCATACCGACATACATGGAAAAGGTGGAGGATACCATCACCAGCACCATGGTAGACAGCACACAGATATTGGCAAGCCCCACCGCGTTTTGCTTCATGCGGTAGATCATACCGGAAACGGCGATAAAGTGATTGGGCTTATAGTAAAAACGGCGGTTTTTCCGCAAAACCTTTAAAATAGCGATACTGCCTGCTGTAAACAGGCAATAGGTGCCCACGATGACCAGGATCACGGCAAAGAAAAACAGGGTGACCGCCTGTACTGGGTTGGTGATGCTCACCGCGAGCCAATATCCCCATCCCAGCAAACCAATACCGATGATGGCCAACAGCCACCGGGTCTTGGGTTCCTTTTCTCCCATCTGTCCCCCGCGAAGCAGCTCAATGGGGTTAGTCAGGTGGATCTGCCGCAAGCTGTTGAGGAAGATGAGGAAAAACAGGATGCCGAACAGCAGGATCGCGTTCCAGATGCTTCCCCAGGAAACATAGAATCCCAAGGGAACCTCTGCCTCCATCAGATTTGCCAGAACCAGAAAAGCTGCCTTATCCAGCAGTACTCCTAAAAGTGTGCCTACCACCAGACTGATGACGCCTATATATACGGTCTCGTAGAAGATCATCCGGGACAGGTGTCCTTTGCCCATACCCAGCACATTATAAAGGCCAATCTCTTTTTTGCGGCGCTTCATCAAAAAGCTGTTGGTATAAAAGATAAAGATACAGGCGAACAGGGAAACCACCCATACTCCAAGCCCCAACACCACCCGTAAGGTGCCGCTTCCCAGCTCCATGTCCTCGATTCCCGGATTGACCGAAAGAGCGCTGATCATGTAGTAGGCAGCTACGGTAAAAATACAGGTAAGCAGGTACGGCACATAGACCCGGGCGTTTTTACGCATATTCACAGCCGCCAGACGGGCATAAAAGAATTTATTCATGGCGTCCACCGCCTTCATGATGCCGGTAATTCACAGAAGAGGCCACTGCTCCGCCGGTAGCGATGAGAGTAAGGGTGTCGGAGATCTGCTGATACAGCTCCTCCTGAGAACGCCCACCCCGGTAAATCTGGTGGAACACCTCACCGTCCTTGATAAAAAGTACTCGTCCGGCACTGCTGGCTGCCTTGATGCTGTGGGTCACCATGAGGATGGTCTGGCCGCCTTGGTTGATTTCCTCAAATAACCGCAGCAAGCTGTCGGCGGAGCGGGAATCCAAAGCGCCAGTGGGTTCATCAGCCAAAATCAGCTGCGGCTGGGTAATCAGAGCGCGGGCCACTGCCGCGCGCTGCTTCTGTCCGCCGGAAACCTCATAAGGGAATTTTTTCAGCAGCGGGGTGATCTCCAGCCGGGTGGCAATGGGAGCCAGCCGTTCCTGCATTTCCGGGTATTTTTTGCCCGAAAGCACCAGCGGGAGGAAAATATTATCCTGAAGGGAGAAGGTATCCAACAGGTTGAAATCCTGAAACACAAAGCCCAAATTATCCCGGCGGAAGGCAGCCAGCTCCCGCTCCCGGATGGAGAGCACATTTTTTCCCGCCAGCAGCACTTCACCGCTGGTGGGGCGGTCCAAGGTTGCCAGAATATTCAGCAAGGTGGTTTTGCCGCTGCCGGATTCGCCCATAATGGCCACAAATTCCCCCTGCTCTACCGAAAAGCTCACATCAGTAAGGGCCTGCACATGGCTGCCGCCAAACCGGGTGGTATATACCTTTTTCAAATGGTTGACTTCCAAAATAGACATGAAAAAGACCTCCTTTGTTTCGTCACAGCCAGTATAACAAAAACCGGGAAACGCAGCCATTGATTTGGCTTACATTTCCCGGCAAAAGCTTACCGATTTGTAAGGCAGTACCCTTACCGCCACTGGAACCCGATGCCGTTGAGCAGCGCCCGGGCAATGACGCAGTGCCCCGCCACATTGGGATGAATGCGGTCCCAATTGATGGAAGCAGGGTGGTACTCCTGAAAATATTCGTCAAAAGCCGCCTGCAAATCAATGCAGGGCAGATGGTTTTCTTCGGCAATCTCCTTGACCATAGCGCCGTATTCGTCCATCCGGGCACGCATGGGGTCGTTCCGGTTGGGCTCCATCATATACGGGGTCATGAGCACCATGCCCTTGACGGTGGGGAGGGTTTCCTTTACCAGCCGGGAAAGGGTCTCCCGATATTCTTGGGGATACACATGGCCCTCGGTGATCTCCGGGGTATCAAACTGCCGCCACACATCATTGATGCCAATGAGCACCGTCACATAATCGGGCTTCAAATCCAGCACATCCGTCTGCCACCTTGCATCCAGATCCCGCACTGTATTTCCGCCGATTCCCATATTGATAAAGCGCAGATGCAGGCTGGGGTCTGTGGCCCGCAGCAGGCCGTCCACGATTCCCACATAGCTTTTCCCGATGCCGCCGAATAATCCCTCACCCAGAGGGCGGGCACGCTCAAAATCGGTAATAGAATCGCCGATACAGACGATTTTACTTCCTTTTTCAAATAACAATGCCATAAAAATTCCTCCCAGTGCCGCACACGGCCTTTTTTATTTATGGGTGCCTAAAAATACCACGGCCAGCACATTGGGGCCGGTGTGAGCGCCGATAATGGGGCCGATTTCGGAGAGATACATCTCCTTGGGATGGAAGGTGTTCTCCACGTTCTCACAGAATTCCTTTGCCTCGTCCTCACAGTCGGTATGAACTACCCACATGATGCTGTTTTCCGGGTCTACACAGGTCTCCTCGATCTTCTTCATGAGGGTCTCGATGCCTTTTTTCCGGCCACGCACCTTGCCAAAAGGCTCCAACTTGCCTTCTTCGGTCACGCGGATCATGGGCTTGATGCCCAAAGCCATACCAGCCACCGCTGCCACTGCCGGCAGACGGCCGCCACGGTGAAGGTGCTTCAAGTCATCCACCAGCACCCAATGGCACACCCGGTCCCGGTTTTCCTCAATCCAGCTGACAACTTCCTCCATGGAAGCACCGGCTTCCCACATACGAACGGCATGGAGCACCAGCAGTCCTTCGCCGCCGCTGGCGCACCGGGAATCCACACTGATGATTCGCCGGCCGGGGAACTTCTCCTCCAAGTCACGGGCAGCCAGACAGGAACCCTGCCAGGTGCTGCTCAAGCCAGAGGAAAAACAGATATATAAAATATCCTTTCCTTCCTTGAGGATGGGGGTAAAGGTCTTGCGGTAGGTCTCCTGGTTGATCTGGGTGGTGGTGGGCATTTTCCCCTGCTTTTCCAGCTGGTAAAACTCCTTCATGGACATTTCCCGGGCGTCATAATAATGATGGTAGGAAACGCCATCGATCATGAACTCCATGGGGATAATATCGATATTCAGCTTCTGGGCCAGATCCACTGGAAAATCTGCGGTAACATCCGTAACGATCACATAATTTTGTTGGCTCAACAAAAACCCTCCTGCCGTTTTTTAACGTGGTCATTTTTCATTTTGGTGGCTCTATGCGCCACATTTTCTATATTATACCGTATTTTGTGGTAAAAAGCAAAAACTTATTTGGCTGCAAAAGGGCTGGTTTGCTGTATTTTCACCTTTGACGCTGAAAAAGTTGTCTATTTCACCTGACTTTATGTCAACTTTCAAAACTTTTGTCAGAACGCACAAATTTTTCTTCAGGCTCATCCGGCGCTCCCGGGCAAAGCATGGCCGCTCTCTTTTGCAGAGAGCTGGTGAACAGAAGCCGTCCCTTCCTCTTGGAACTCCGTCATATCCCCCCAATACCGCTTGGGCATATGGGTCATCCGACACCGGGGATTTTCCCGCTCCCGGATGGCTACCGTATCGTAAAACTTCTTCCACAGCCGCCGAAAATCCCGTTCCACCTCGTCGGGAGCGTCGGGGGTAAACTCCTCCATGGGGACGATCTCCCCTCTTCCCGGCTGATGCACCAGTGCTTCCCGGTGGGTCTTATCATATAAAAGGAAGTATTCCTCCGGGTATCGGGAGCAAAAGTGCTCCTTCACCAGGGGGAGTACCCGGTTTTTCGGAGTAATAGAGCCGGTCATCACCTGCCCCTGCACCGAGAATCGGGCAAACCCGCAAAATAGATGGGCTTCATTATATAAATGCTTTAACGCCTGCCGCAGGGCGTTCACCGTATCGTCTGCCAGCATTTCGGAAACCCGTGGGCCATAGTGATACCCCTTGGCGATAAAGCGGCACAGCAGCAGTTCCTTTTCCGGTACACAGGTCCAGTAACCGTCCCGCACCATCCTAGCTCCCTGGCGACCCAGCTTTTGGGGCAGGGAGCGCCACACCCGCTCTCCATGGGATTTGTCGGTTTCGATCCACTTTTCCGGGTACAGGGTAGCGGGGCTTTCCGGCGTGAGGATACGGGCCGGGAACTCTTTTTTGGTGTAAATCTCATACACGCAGCACAAAACTCCGTGAAAGCTGCCGTCGCAGCGGTAAGCAAGGTTCTTTTCTTCCATAGGAAATCCCCTTTCTCGGTTTGCTATGCCGGCAGCAGGCTGGCCGCTTTTTTGGCGTCCAGCAGGGAGGGCGTATCAAAAAAAGAAAGCTGCTCCGCCTGTTCTCCCGGCAGCAGGGCCTTTCCCTGCTCGGTAATCAGGTTCCGCAGGGCGGTATCCGGCGTTACATACAGCCCTCGCAAAGCTTTGCCCCGGCAGGTGATGAAATATTGGGCGCGCTTGAGCACCACCCCCAGCTTTTTCAGGTCGTCAAAATCCAACGCAGCGGAGCGCCGCGCGGTGAGGATGGCCCGGGCGCTTTTTACGCCAATGCCCGGCACCCGCAGGAGCATATTGTATTCCGCCCGGTTCACCTCTACCGGAAACTGCTCCATATGGTGGATGGCCCAGTTGCATTTGGGGTCGATAAGGGGGTTAAAATCCTGATGGTTTTCGTCCAGCAGTTCCCCGGCGGAAAAGCCATAAAACCGTAAAAGCCAATCCGCCTGATACAATCGGTGCTCCCGCAAAAGGGGCGGCTTGGTATCGGATGGCGGCAGCAGCGCTGTGGAGTTCACCGGCACATAGGCGGAAAAGAACACCCGCTTCAGGCTGTATTTCTGATATAGGCTTTCTGTCAGCCGCAAAATCTGCCAATCCGTTTCCGGGGTAGCGCCGATAATCATCTGGGTGCTCTGCCCTGCCGGGGAAAATCTGGGGGCATGGCGGTAGCGCACCATCTCGGTGCTGTTTTCCCGAATCTTCCCGGAGATCAAGCCCATGGGACGCAGGATGGAGTTCCGGGACTTTTCGGGCGCCAGACGGTGCAAACTTTCCTCACTGGGCAGTTCAATATTCACGCTCATCCGGTCTGCCAAAGTGCCCAATCGGGAAAGGAGCAGCGGGTCCGCCCCCGGGATGGCTTTGGCGTGGATATACCCGCCGAACCGGTATTCCTCCCGGAGAATCCGCAAAGTCTCAATCAACTGCTCGCAGGTATAGTCCGGGTTCTTGATGACCCCGGAGCTGAGGAACAACCCTTCAATATAATTGCGCCGGTAAAATCCGATGGTCAGC
Organism: uncultured Clostridia bacterium; assembly: GCA_944380795.1. Taxonomy (GTDB): domain Bacteria; phylum Bacillota; class Clostridia; order Oscillospirales; family Acutalibacteraceae; genus Heritagella_A. The sequence continues at coordinate 11,117 of CALWIS010000095.1, forward strand.
TCCGCCAGCTCCCTGGGGGTAAAGGAAGCCCGGCGGGTTTGGTTGGAGCGGCGGTTCAGGCAATACTCGCAGTCGTAGATACAGGCATTGGAAAACAGCACCTTCAACAGGGAAATACACCTCCCATCCGCTGCAAAGCTATGGCAGATACCGCAGGCGGTGGAATTCCCGATCCCTCCCGGGCCGCTTTTCCGGTCTACCCCGCTGGAAGTGCAGGCTGCGTCATACTTGGCGGCATCGGTAAGGATCTCCAGCTTTTCCATAGGCGTCATGGAAGTCCCTCCTTTAAAATCGAACATTTGTTTAGTTTTAGTATACCACCCTTACGAAAGATGTCAATACAAAAGCGAACAAATATTCTGCTGTAATTTTTGGAAAATAGAAAACATCCCGAAAGCAGAAGCCTGCTCCGGGATGTTTTCGGAAAAAAGAATGAAAAGAAGGAAAAATTTATGAAAACGCCTTTCGGCACTTGTACTTGGTCTGCCGGATTTGCCGGTCCGGTGTTCCGTCCTCCTCCGGCAAACAGATGGCAGTAAATCTATAGAAATGTAGGAATTTCAATCAGAAGTTTTGTGGGGATCTCCCTCCTTTCTTTTGAGGATGGTTTGATTATAGAGGCCGAATGTGATGGTTTTTTGAGGAAAAACAAAAGATTTTCAGGAAAAATTGCATCTGGAATATGAACAAAAAATTTATAATGTTTTTTAGATCATCGGAAAAGATTTCTGTTACTTGCAGAATATATCCATCCATACTATAGGGGAAACCCCAGACGTGGGTTTCCCCTCAAAAACAGCCCACTGGGCTGTTTTTTCACCCTTTCCTGCGTTTTGTGAGTATACAGAATTCCACTCTCTGCGGAGAGCGGCACAAAGGGACTCTGTCCCTTTGGAAACTCTGCCACCTTTTATAAAAGGTGGACGAAAATTTTTGCGTCGCGAGAAAGCAACTGCGAATCATAAATAATCTCCACGCAAACATTTTTTGCAGTTTTTTCCTTTGGCATTTCTTCACCAGCTGATTTTTAACACAAAGGCTGTTTATGGAAAAGACAGAAAAAAGCAAAGTTTACAATTTCGTCAAGAATTCCTTTGCCGTTTGCGTTACAATATTCTTAGCACTTAAGCACCAAGAGTGCTAAATATAGAAACGTGAGGTTGATATTCCATGGAAATGAAGCAGTTTCAGGCAGAATCCAAGCGCCTGCTGGACATGATGATCAATTCCATCTATACCCATAAGGAGATCTTTCTCCGGGAGCTGATCTCCAACGCCAGCGACGCCATTGACAAGCTCTACTACCGCGCCCTCAAAGATGGCGACACCGGCCTGAACCGGGACGATTTCTCCATCACTCTTGCAGCCGACAAGGACAAGCGCACCCTGACCATTACCGATAACGGCGTGGGCATGACCAGAGACGAGCTGGACAATAATCTGGGCGTCATCGCCAAGAGCGGCTCCCTGAACTTTAAAAAGGAAAACGAGAAGCAGGAGGATATCGACATCATCGGCCAGTTCGGCGTGGGCTTTTACTCCGCTTTTATGGTGAGCGATGATGTGACCGTAGAAAGCCGCGCTTATGGCAGCGAGGAAGCTTGGAAGTGGCACTCCACCGGCGCAGAAGGCTACACCATCGAGCCCTGCGAGAAGGACAGCCACGGCACCATCATCACCCTGCATATCAAGGAAAATTCCGAAGAAGAGAACTACGACGAGTATCTGGATCAGTACCGTCTGCGCTCCATTGTGAAGAAATATTCCGACTACATCCGCTACCCCATCCGCATGGATGTGGAAAAGAGCCGCCCCAAGGAGAAGCCCGAGGGAGCCGACAAGGATGCCCCCATGGAGTATGAAACCTACACCGAGACGGAGACCCTCAACAGCATGGTGCCCATTTGGCGCAAAAATAAGAGCGAAGTCACAGACGAGGAGTATAACAACTTCTATAAAGATAAATTCATGGATTGGCAGGATCCCATCCGGGTAATCCGCACCCATGCAGAAGGCGCCGCCACCTATGACGCTTTGCTGTTCATCCCCGCCAAGGCCCCTATGGATTTCTACACCCGTGAATATGAAAAGGGGCTCCAGCTCTATTCTAACGGCGTGATGATTATGGAGAAATGTGCCGACCTGCTGCCCGATTATTTCAGCTTTGTCAAGGGCCTGGTGGATTCCCAGGACCTGTCCTTGAATATCAGCCGTGAGATGCTCCAGCACGACCGCCAGCTCAAGCTCATTGCCGGCCGCTTGGAAAAGA
>CALWIS010000096.1 GCA_944380795.1 uncultured Clostridia bacterium
AAGACGGGAAATAGGTATGGACGACTTCCGGGATTTCCCGGGTCAAAGCGGTATAAAAATCGTACCCCATCGCCATATCGGTAAAGCAGCCTTGCTGTGCAGGAGGCATCACAACCGCCATCTGATATTTTTCTGCAACCCGTTCGATGGAAGTTTCTCGAATCCATCGGGTATGGTCTTCCCCCATATCGGGTAATAGGTACAGCACCGGATAAGGTTCATCAGAGGGCTTATCCGGCAGTAAAACCGATAAAGTACTATTCATTCCCAACGAAACGGAATAGTAATGCAATATTACAGATGTCATAATACAGCTCCTTTCAAAATACATGTTATTTTTCCCTTCTATTGACAATTTATATTATAAATGCTACACTTGTAAAATACAATGACCAGAAAAATCATATATATATAGCTAATTTGATATAAGGAGTCCCCGATGAATCTATTGGCCTTACAATATTTCTGCGAAGTTGCCCGCACTGAATCGATCACCCAGAGTGCGGAAAACCTGATGATTTCCCAGCCATCCCTCAGCAGAACCATAATTCAGCTGGAAAAAGAGCTGGGGGTGCAGCTGTTTGAAAGGATTGGCCGTCATCTCAAATTGACCACCACGGGCCTCCATTATTATGCCAAAGTTTCTCAAGCGTTGGAGTTAATCGAAGACGCGAAACGGGAAGCGGCGGAAAACCAAGGACAGGTGGATAAACGAATCCGTGTCAGTCTGTTTGCCACTTCCATGCTTCTGCCCGAATTGGTCGAACAATTCCATACGATTCACGGGGATGCAGAATTTGAATTTTCCTTCTTCTCTAAGGAATGGGAAGGGATCCAGCTTTCCCATGACAGCAACGTCATCATCTTTTCCAATCCTTATACCGTTGAAGGCTACCAAATTCATCAACTGATGCAGGAAGAAATATGCGCCGCTGTATCTATCTCTTCTCCCCTGGCCAATAAAAATTCCATCTCTTTATCCGAGTTGAAAGACGAAAACTTTGCCGTTGCCAGTAAAGGCGCTGTACGAATGATTTTGGACCTCTATTGTCAAAAGACCGGATTTCGACCCCATATTGCTTATGAAACGCCGGACACAAACTCGATAGTCTCGCTTATAGCCTGCAACTTAGCAGTTACTCTTGTGCCATCTAAAAGCTGGAAGTCCATCCTTTCCGACAAAATCAAACTACTTCATATCCACACCCCAAAAATTGAACGCTCGATCTATATGGGTGTCCGGGAAAATGGCTATATTTCCCGGTACACAAAAGATTTTATCCGATTTGCCGCAGAATTTTATCACAATCTATCCTGATATCAAAAGGTCAATCATAAATCCCTCATCTGTATGAAAAATAGTTTTTACCTCTGAGAGCCTAATACCTATTTCAATACCCCCTTAAAAAACGGGAACCTGGACATAGTCTGAGTTTTTCTCCTAATCTACAAGAATCGGTTGACAGCCATTATTTCACATTCTACTAGATAGCAAATCAAAATTATACGGATGTATTGGTGAGATTTTGACAGAACCGAAAACCTTACTATTCTGATGTCCGGCAATTTCCCTTAATCACCACAAACAACTCTAGCAAGCGCGTATCATATGTGGGTTAAAGGGGGACAAAAACGCAGCACACCCTTTTCCACCCTCTAGCGGCAGACCATACCATAAAAGAAATAAAGCTTTTTCCCGGCATAACAAACAAGAATGGCTTCATTACTGTTAGATACAGATAAAAATTGGTCATATGTCGCCCGCTGTATACCTAAGCGAAAAGGCCTTAGAAATGTGCTTTGGTGACTTTCCTCGTCCCCAAGGGTTAAAAAGAAAGTCCCATTGGTAACTTGTGATCTACGAGTTACCAATGGGGCTTTCTAATTTATTCCGTGTCCAAAAGCGTATATTCATACCCCCAAAAAGATCGAACAGTTTCGCGGCATGCTGAGACTAAGAGTCCCGCTTCAGCATCTCCGTCATGAGTTTCTGCTTATTCATCGGTGGCAGACAGGCGTGATTCCGACACACATAAAAGGTGGTTTCATGGTTCAACAGCTTATATCCTTCCGATGGGTGATCCAACATCTTGACGATGGCATCAGAAGGCAACACAAACGGCAGATCGCTCCAGTCTTCCCCGTTTGGAACCACAGTGACCAGAAGCGGCGGCTCTAAAAAGTCAGACAGTGCCATTAAAAACATGGAATGTCCAGCAGGATATTGTTCCGCCTCGCCTGCCATATAGGCAAGCTGCTTGTTCAAGATGTTTTCCATTCTCTGATCTGGAGCCAGCGCATGCAGACGTACAAGAACGTATGCTATCAAGGAGTTACCGCTGGGGAGCGCCCCGTCATAGCACTCCTTTGGGCGAAAAAGCAGCGTTTCATTATCTCTGCCGCTGAGATAAAAGCCACCATCTTCCGAATCGTAATATTGGGCGACAGTTTCCCGGGTTAACTGTATCGCGCGGCCAAGGAATGTGTCTTCCAGTGTGGCATCATACAGAGACAGCAGCGCAAAGATATAACTCGCGTAATCATCCAGAAAGCCGTGTTCGCCCAGCTTGCCGTCCCGAAAGCTTACATAAAGCGTATTCTGACTGAAGAGGGTATTTTCTATAAAGCTCTGTGCCCTTCTGGCAGCTTCCAAATAACTGGGATTCCGGCTGCACCGGTACAGCCGGCAGAGCGCCCCTATCATGAGGGCATTCCACGCTGTCAAAATTTTATCATCGGTATGCAGATGGGTTCGTCCCCGCCTGTATTCCCGCAGTATCGGCAGAAAAGGGTCAAAGCGCTCATCTGTCAGGTCTTTCGCG
>CALWIS010000097.1 GCA_944380795.1 uncultured Clostridia bacterium
CCATAATGCGGGCGATTTCCCTCTTTCTCCCCTCAAAATCAAGGGGGAACACCTGGGTAAAGGTCTTTTGTTCCCGTATCTGTTTGGAAATAAGAAAATGAGCGTCTGCCAAAGCGGCAATCTGTGCCAGGTGGGTCACACAAAGTACCTGCCGGTTCTGGGAGACCTGCTGCAATTTTAACCCTACTTTCCGGGCCGCGCTGCCGCTAATACCAGTATCGATTTCGTCAAATATCAAAGTGGGAATCCGGTCTGTACCCGAAAGCACCGTTTTGATTGCCAGCATAATTCGGGAAAGTTCACCGCCAGAGGCAATTTTCGCCATGGGGCGCGGTGGTTCTCCGGGGTTAGTGGAGAGCAAAAACTGGATTTTATCGCAGCCCCACTGGTTTAATGGGCAGCGCAGCTGTTCCACCTGGAATTCCACCCCAGGCATATCCAGAAAGGTAAGCTCTTCCCGTACTCGAGAAACCAGCTCGGAAGCCGCCTTTCTGCGGCTGGAAGAAAGCTCTTTCGCCAATCGAATGGCCTCCGCTTTGCAGGCCTCGTACTCCTGAGAAAGCTCCTGCGCCCGTTCGTCAGAGAGTTCAATGGTGCGAAGTTCCTCTCGGCTGTGTTCCAAAAAAGACAGCATTTCTTTTTCAGTGGAACCGTATTTCAGGCTTAAACGGTACAACTGGTCCAACCGTTCCTCCACCTGTTCCAAGCGGGCCGGGTCATATTCCAAGGCCTCCCCTGCTTCCCGCACCTCTGCCAGACAATCCTGCAAGTTATATTCCAAATCCCGCAGCTTTTGGGCGGTAGAAGCCAGGGAAGAAAGAAACTGGGCGGCATCTTCTAAAGAATCCGCCGCCGTTCCCACGGCAGAAACCGCTCCCGCCGATTCTTCGTCCCCGTCCAATGCGTTTTTAGCTAGGGCGATGCTCTCCGCGATCTTTTCGCTGTTTCGGAACATAGAACGCTGCTGCGTCAACTCCTCTTGTTCCCCTAACCGGATTTCCCCTGCTTCCAATTCTTCAATCTGATACCGAAGCAGATCCATCCGGCGGGCTTTCTGCTCTTCATCCATTAACAAGGAATCCCATTCCTTTTTGACGGAACGGAGCCGACGATAGGAAGATAGATACCGGTCTCGTAGTTCATTCAGCCCACCAAAACTATCGATGTATTCTACGTGCTGTTCCGGCGAGAGAAGCTCATAACTTTCGTGCTGCCCCAAAATGCTCAGCAGGGTGACCCCCACTTCCCGAAGCATGGCTACAGTAGCCGGACGGCCATTGATACGGCAGACGGTTTTCCCCTCTGCCCGGATCTCCCGCTGTAGCAGCAAATTTTCTTCCTCTTCGGGAGACAAACCCAATTCTTCCAGCTTTTGTGTGGTTTCTGCACCAATACCGGTAAACAGCGCGCTGACCCGGGCGAGCTTGGCTCCGTTGCGCACGATTTCTCGGGAAATCCTTCCTCCCAGCACGGCATTGATGGAGTCAATAATAATGGACTTGCCGGCGCCGGTTTCACCGGTGAGAATATTAAAGCCCTTTTGAAAATCAATAGAAGCTTTTTCGATCACCGCGATATTTTCAATATAGAGTTGTGAGAGCATTCCCCATCACCTTGCCATGAGTTTTTTCAGTTCCTCTTCCATATCCTTGGCGCTCATTTCATCGTGGCACACCACGAAAATGGTATCATCCCCGGCCAAGGTTCCCAACGCGCCCTTCCAATGAATAGAGTCCATAGCGGCGCAAATGGCCTGGGCCATTCCCGTCATACACTTGATGACCAACATATTGCAGGCGGAATCCACTGACAAGACGGAGTCGGCAAACAAAGAGAAAAATTTAGAGGAAACGTTTCGGGTGTTATCCTGCCCGATGGAATATTTATATTTTCCCTCTGCCGAGAGAGTTTTCACCAGCCGGAGCTCCTTAATATCCCGGGAAACGGTGGCCTGGGTCACATCAAATCCAGACTCCCGCAGGCATCGAAGCAGTTCGTCCTGGGTATCAATATCACGCTCGCTGATGAGTTCCAAGATTTTGGCATGGCGTCGTGTTTTCATGTCAGTTTCTCCTTTCAGTCAACTTTTCATTGACCACCTGATAAAAGCCCTTGTGATGCAGCTGGATAAGCTGCACAGATAACGGGGATTTGGAAAAGCAGATGGATTCTCCATTTTCAATACGGATAGAAGTGGCCCCATCCAGAGTAAGATAGATTTCGCTGCCGCTGTCGGCCTTGGCGGAGATAAGAGAATTGGAGCTGAACACCACCGGTCGGGTCAGCAGAGAATGGGGACAAATAGGGGTGAGGATCATACATTCCATAGAGGGGTCCACCACCGGCCCTCCCGCAGAAAGAGAATACGCGGTGGAACCGGTAGGCGTGGAAAGGATGAGGCCATCCGCCCGATACCGGCAGATGGTATCCCTATTCAGGGAAACCTGAAAATCTAAAATGCGGGACAGGGAACCCCGGGAAATCACCGCTTCATTCAGCGCGTCATACGTAACTAGTCCTTCCGGCCGCTCCACTGCGGCAGAAATCATCATCCGATGGTCTACCGTATATTTACCGGAAACCAGCAGTTCCAACAGTTCCAACTCATCCGTCTCCAAACCAGCAACAAATCCCAAGCGGCCCACGTTGACCCCTAATATGGGTTTTCCCGCATGGGCGGCGTGTTTGGCCGCATGGATAATGGTACCGTCTCCCCCTATGGCGATAACGGCATCACAAGCCTGCACCATGGCGAAGAAATCCGGCCAGAAGGTAACAGGGTATTTCTGGAAGGTGGGTTCCATAGGCTGGTGCATCCAGATTTCCGCTCCTAGCTCCAGCAGCTTTTTGCTGATTCGTCCGGTGTGGAGTTCCGCATCCTGTTTGGTTAGATTCGGGAGCAGAACGATCTTCAATGCGACGCCCCCTTATCCAGCGTTTCATGGGACTGAGCTACCAGTTCCGGAATACTCTGGCTACAGATAAACTGGGGTTCCTCGGATTTTTCCAGAAAAACCAGGTATTCGATATTTCCTTCCGGTCCTTTTACCGGCGAAAAAGTCAACCCTTTCACCGAATACCCATTCTCTACCGCAAACCGGGTCACCTTTTCGATCACTTCCTGGTGGACAGCCTGATCTCGCACGACCCCCTTTTTCCCTACCTTCTCTTTTCCGGCTTCAAACTGAGGCTTGATTAAGCACACTGCCTGCCCATGCTCTTTGAGCAGTGGACGCAGGGCGGGAAGAATCAAGGTGAGAGAAATAAAGGAGACATCCACACTAAAGAAGTCAATGGGATCGGGAATCTGCTCCCGGGTCAGATACCGGGCGTTGGTCCGTTCCAGATTTACCACCCGGTCGTCGGTGCGAAGGGCCCAAGCCAGCTGGCCGTATCCCACGTCCACCGAATACACCTTCACCGCGCCATTTTGCAGCATACAGTCGGTGAACCCTCCGGTGGATGCGCCGATATCCATACAAATGCAGCCCTGCAATTCGATGGGGAATTCCTGCATGGCCTTGGCCAGCTTTAACCCACCCCGGCTTACATAAGGCAGCGTGTCGCCACGCACCTCAATGGCAGTCCCCACCGGCAGCATCGTTCCCGGCTTATCCGCCTTTTGATTGTCCACATACACTTGTCCAGCCATAATCAAGGCCCGGGCTTTTTCTCTGCTGGGCGCCAGCCCCTGCTCAAACACAAGGCAGTCCAACCGTTTTTTCTCAATCATGTGCTTCTCCTTCTCCACATTTTACCGTCTGGTAAATGGATTCCTCATCCAGTCCCAATTCAGCAAGGCATTGCGCCATGGAGGCGTGCTTAATGAATTGGTCTCCCACGCCGCGCAGGAAGATGCGCCCTTGATAACCGCGCTTCATCAAAGAAGCAATGAAATGCTCCCCAATTCCTCCCTGCTCGACTCCTTCTTCAAAAAAGTAAACTGCTTGTGCAGCCAATGCAATGGAAAAAGATTCTTCCGGCAAAGGCCTAATACAGTTCAGCTTTAGTACCCCTACCGAAACGCCTTCTTCCTGCAATCGTTCGCAAACTTTTGCTGTAAAGGAAAACAGCCTGCCATAGGTCACCAACAGCACTTTGGGGCTTTCTCCTCCGTAAAGGGAAAAAGCATTACACTTAAATATATAGGATTTGGGGCGATATAAGCTCTTCCCACGAGGATAGCGGACTGCCGAGACACCTGGCGTTTCTAAAACTGCTTGTTGCAAAAAGTATTGAAGCTCATCGTAATAAGCGGGGGCATAAATCGTCACATTAGGGATGCTGTTTAAAAAGGCGGTATCAAATACCCCTTGGTGAGTCTCCCCATCTTCCCCAACTACTCCGGCACGGTCAATGGCCAACACCATTTTTACCTGTTGAATTGCCGCATCATGGATGATCTGGTCATAGCCCCGCTGCAAAAAGGTGGAATAGATGGCACATACGGGAATCATCCCCCCTGCGGCCAAGCCTCCGGCAAAGGTAATGGCGTGTTCCTCCGCAATTCCCACATCAAAAAAGCGGGTGGGGTATAGCTGGCGGAATCGAGTTAAGCAGGTACCGATCTGCATAGCAGCCGTTATGGCACATAGCCGCTTCTCTTGCCGTGCAAGCTGGCAGATGGCTTTACCGAATACATCTGAAAAGCTCTCTCCCTTTACAGACGGGCTCAACCCTTTTTCTACATCAAAAGCCGGCACACCGTGAAACGCATCGGGATTATCCTCGGCAAAAGTGTAACCTTTTCCCTTGGAGGTGTGCAGATGCAGGAGAATGGGGCGGGAAAAAGAGGAAACCGTTCGCAATACATTAATGAGGGTTCGCAGGTCATGACCATCAAAGGGTCCATAATACATAAAGCCCAGGTCCTCAAAAATTGTACTGTTATAGATCAGGTTCTTGACTTTCTTTTTTGCGTTCCGTAAGCCATTTTGAATGGGTTCCCCAATAAGCGGGATACTCTCTAGGGTCTTTTCAATGCTCCCTTTTACATTTACATATGGTTGGCCTGCGCGCATATGGGCCAAATACCGGGCAATATTTCCCACATTGGGGGAAATGGACATTCCATTGTCATTTAGGATAACAATCAAATTCCGGTGTAGTCTTCCAGCATTGTTCAACCCCTCATAGGCTAATCCGCCAGTGAGGGCGCCGTCACCGATGACCGCGACTACCTTATTGTCTTTTCCCAACAGTTGGCTTGCTTTGGCAAGGCCAAGCGCCGCCGAAATCGACGTGCTGGCATGGCCTACCGCAAAGGCGTCGTAGGGGCTTTCCTGTGGTTTAGGAAAACCGGAAAGGCCATCTTTCTGGCGAATGGTTTTGATCTGCTCCCTTCTTCCGGAAAGAATCTTGTGGGTATACGCCTGATGGCCCACATCCCATACGATCTTGTCCTCCGGAAGATTCAAAACATAGTGGAGCGCCACGGTCAGCTCAACGACCCCAAGATTGGACGCAAGATGACCGCCGTTGTTCCCTACGGTTTGTATGATTAGCTGGCGGATTTCTCCACACAGGGTCTGCAGCTCCGATAGAGAAAGTTTTTTCAGATCTTGCGGTGAATCGATCTTATCCAATAGAGCCATTATCACTTCAACTCCTGAACAGAACTGGCGGCCTTAAACCGGCAGGCCGTTCTGTATTTTCGCTGCGCATACCACATTTTTCATGAGCATGGCAATGGTCATGGGACCAACCCCGCCGGGCACCGGCGTGATGTACCCTGCAATTTCCTTTACCGTGTCAAAATCCACATCGCCGCACAACTTTCCGTTTTCATCCCGGTCCATTCCCACATCGATCACAGCGGCTCCAGGCTTTACCATATCTTTGGTGATAAACTTGGGCTTGCCTACTGCCGCCACCAAAATATCCGCTTGCAGGCAAATTGCAGCCAGGTCCTTAGTGCGGCTGTGGCACATGGTAACAGTGCCATTACGATGCAGCAAGAGCATAGCCATGGGTTTGCCCACAATATTGCTCCGTCCCACTACTACACAGTGCTTGCCCTCAATGGAAACACCGGAGCGGTCCAACAATTCGATCACACCTGCCGGTGTACAGGGTAAAAAATGAAAATCTCCGATCATGATTTTTCCCACATTGACAGCGTGGAAGGCGTCCACATCCTTTTGTGGGTCGATGTTTTCCACCACTGCTTTTTCATCCAATCCGTAAGGAAGGGGCGATTGCACCAAAATTCCGTTGATCTCCTTGCGCCCATTCAGTCCCCGAATCAAACGAAGCAGTTCCTCCTGGGTTGTGGTTGCCGGCAGAGCGTGCTCTTCCGAATAGACCCCGATTTCCTGGCAGGCCTTTTTCTTATTATTCACATAAATGCGAGAAGCGGGGTCATCCCCTACAATCACCACTGCCAGCCCGGGGCGGATTCCCTTTTCGCTGAGGGCCTGCACCTCTTTGGCAGCGTCTTGGCGCACGGCTGCTGCAATCGCTTTTCCGTTTATAATTTCAGCCATTCGTCTCTTCCCCACTTTCTGTTTGATCAGTTTCCGCTGTTTCCGGCGCAGCTGCTTCTTCGTTCTCGGATTCCGTCTTTGCCTCCTCGTCGGCCAAGGCGTCTCCCTCATCCATCTTCACTTCGAGATCACCAAAGATAGTGCTGGGGGCGGTTTCATCAAAGCTGACCTCTACTTCGTCATGAATGTTGTTCAGCTCCATCACCTTTTTGCTGCCACATCCGGTAAGTACAGTACGGTTGCGGAATATGATGAGCATCACAACAGCGGCCAACACGCTGACTGCCGCCACCAGCTGGGACACCCGCAGGTCCAGAATGGGGGTCAACAGGCTGTCGGTGCGCAGACTCTCAATGAAGAAGCGGCCAATACCGTACCAGATCACATACAGCAGGAAGGTCTGTCCGTCATAGCGGCGAAGCTTCCGGGTGAAAAAGTGGAGAAGAATAAAGCCAATAAGGCACCACAGGGATTCATACAGGAAGCAGGGATGGGCAGCGCCGCCCACCTCAATGGCCGTATTCTCACTATACATGGCCCAAGGAAGGTCGGTAGCCGTACCGAACGCCTCCTGGTTTACAAAGTTCCCCCAACGGCCAATACACTGGCCGATAAGGAATCCCAATGATGCAATATCCAAGACCGGCGGGATGGACAGCTTACGAATTTTGGCCATGATGACTCCCAAACCCATGCCGCCAATAATGCCGCCATAAATGCCCAGACCGCCCTCTGTAATATTAAAAATAGCCATAGGGTCTTTGATGTATTTGTCGCCAGCGTAGAAAAGCACGTAGTAGAGCCGAGCCCCAATGATGCCGCCGATAATGCCTACGATGACCACATCAATGAGCTTGTCCTGGTCGATGCGCATTTTTTTACAGCTGCACAATGCGTAGATAAAGGCCAGAAGGAATCCGATTGCAATCAGGATTCCATACCACTTAACTTCCAGACCAAATATAGTAAACGCTGTTGTATTGATTTCAAATGTCATTCCCAGATTGGGAAATTGAACGGTGTAATCAGCCATAAATATACCTCCAGATTATCATTGTTGGGGAACGATCACGGAAAGAGTGGAGCGATCAGGAAGCAGTGTATCCTGCAAGCAGGCCTGCACATCTTCCAGCGTTACCTCTGCAATCCGGTCCAGATACTGGAAAAGCTCCTGCCCGCGGAAATACAGCCCCGCCATGGCGTTGGCAATGGATTCGGAACTATCCAAAGCAGAAATGTTCCGTCCATAGACGGCCTTCCGTGCTCGGGAAAACGCCTGCGGGTCGATTCCTTCCCGGCGCAGACGCTCTGCTTCGGCGCAAATGGCCTCTGCCACCGTTTTTGCATTCCGGGATTCCCCTGAAAACAAGATGGCGCTGTAACCGGTGCCGGTGAAATGGTCATAGCCAAAGCTGGCTTCGTTGATTAACCCGGCATCCAACAGCTTGCGGAACAGCGGAGAAGCATCAGAAGCCAAAATTTCCAGAAGAATATCGGTTTCTGCATCCCGCTTCTTCCCTTTTTCCGGGTCTTCTTTAAAGCCCAACTGGAACATGGGGAAGGAAACTGCCAGGGCTTCTTCCTTATAGGGATACACGATCTCTTCCGGCTCCGGCAGGAAGGCCCGCTCTACCGAAACTTCCTCGCTTTTCCGCAAAAGCCGGTCTGCGACTTCCAGCACCTTTTCTGTCTCCACATTTCCCGCCACACACAATACCATATTCCGAAGATTATAAAAGGTATTATAGCAGCGGTACAGCATTTCCGGGGTGATCTGGGCAATGCTCTCCACCGTTCCGGCAATGTCGTTTTTCACGGGATGGACATGATACAGCCCGCAGAGGGCATTAAACAACACTCTCCAGGAAGGATCGTCCTCATACATTTTGATTTCCTGCCCGATGATCCCCTGCTCTTTTTGGATGGTTTCTTCGGTGAAATAGGGGCTTTGGACAAAATCCAGAAGGATTTCCAATGACTCGTATACATTTTCCGTACAGGAAAACAGATAACAGGTCATATCAAAGGAGGTATAGGCATTGGCGGAAGCGCCCGTCCTTGCGTATCGTGCAAAGGCGTCGCAGTCCTCGTTTTCAAACAGCTTGTGTTCCAAAAAATGGGCGATGCCCTCCGGCACCTGAGAGGCTTCCGGTTCGTCGGAACGGCGGAACCGGGTATCGATAGAACCATACCGGGTGCCAAAAACCGCATAAGCAGAGTGGAATCCGGGCTTGGGGTATACCATAATGCGCAGCCCGGAAGGATGCTCGATGAGGTCGTAATGCTCCTCGACCCGCTTGCCAGTCACCTGTGTGATATTTGCCATGGCGCTTATTCCCGTCCTTTCATAATATATACCGCGTCCAGAATACAGGACTTCGCCGCAGCCACTACCTGTTCTTTGGTGACCTGCTGCATCTCTTGGGCAGATTCTTCCGGCGTAATAGTGCGAGGATGGAAGGTTTGGGAAAGGTACCAGCTTTCTGTACCAGAAAGATAGTCCTCTACCGTATGCAGGCTGTTCACCATACTCAGCTTGGCAAAGGTCAGTTCCTCTTCGGTAAGATTCCCCTGCCGGATTTCTTCCAACTGCTGTAGAATGGCCTCTTTGGCTTTCTCCACATTTTCTTCCTCAACGCCGCTTTCCACCAGCATAATTCCCTTGTTGGTATCATACCGGGAAGCGCAATAATAGCACAGGCTCATTTTTTCCCGCACATTCAGGAACAGCCGGGAATGAGGCGTTCCTCCAAAAACCGTGGACATCATTTTAATGGCAGGCACCTTTTCCCACTCCATAGCGGAAACGCCGGTGCGGAATCCTAAAATCAGCTTGCACTGCTGTACTTCCATGGATTCCGTTTTTTCTTTCACCACAGGTCCGGCAGGCTTTACCACGGTAGGGCACTCTACCGGGGTACGGTCTTTGGGGAAATATTGCAGTACCGTAGTTCGCACCTGCTCCGGGGTGCAGTCTCCCAGTACATCCACTTCCAATACGGCGTGGTTCAAAAGGTATTTCCATGCGGAAACCAATTCTTCCCGGGTAAGGGCTTCCACCGCCTCCCGGCTGCCATATCGACCGATGGCTGCGGGTTCCTCCCCTAAAAGCAGTTCCAATGCTTGGTGGCGGACATACACGCGCTTATCGTTTAATTCGGAATCCAAGAGTTCCAGTGTCTGCCGTTTTTCCTGCTGGAACCCTTCTTCAGGGAACAGCCCGTTTTCGTCCAACACAGGGTCTATAATGGAAGAGCACAAAAGGCTGGTCAATTCCGCCGAGATGCTCTCCCCTTCCAGCGCATACCGGTCGGCAAGGCCGCTGGCGGATACCGTCAGCACCTGTACATCTCCCAG
>CALWIS010000098.1 GCA_944380795.1 uncultured Clostridia bacterium
GTAGGGCGCATTTTTGAAACGTGAATTTGTAATCTTCCGGGGGAAGATTGCAAAGAGAAAAATTTTTTGCAAGAAAAAAAGTTTTTCTTCTCCACCTCTGATACAGCTTTCCTATTAGGAAATCGAAATCAAACTTCATCAACAATCGGGCAGGGACCTTTTTCAAGATAAAAGGATTCCTGCTATGTTTCTGATGTAACTTTCTCTGGCTCCCAACAGTGAAATTAAAAAACCAAAAGTTACCATCTATCGGTTGCACAGACCATTTATACAGAAAAAAGCCACCCCGAAGGGTGGCTTTTTTCTGTCATATAAAATCAATCGATTCCTTACATCCGCCGCAATGTACCGTTTTCCTCTGCAAGGGGATAAAAAGCGGGGCGCTCGTGGGGATGGTCGTTGGGGGAGTGGAGGGTCAAATACAACTGGTCGTCTAAACCGTGGAATAGCATCCCGTGACCGCCATCCTTTTCAAACAGGGGAGTAATCTGTTCCCATTTTCCCCGCAGAGTCCCGTCAGAAGAACGGGCCACTGCCTGCACATATCCTAATTCGCCAAAACTGGACCACAGCATCAGCAGCGTGCCATCCTTGCAGCGATATAGGAAAGGACCGTCGGTTACATAAGTGGGATGGGTGGGATGGTCGCCAGTGCTCTTTACCCACTCCACTGCTTCGGAAGCATGGAACAGGTCAAAGGGCTCTCCTACAGTATGGGAAAGGTCAGGGCTTAACTCTACAGCACAAACCGCTCCGTCACCGATTTGCGTCCATTCATGGCAAAACACCATAAAGGGGGTACCATCCGGGTCCACAAAGAAAGTGCCGTCCAAGCATTCCCAGTCAGAGGGAGTCACCGGACCGTCGCTGTGCAGCTGATAGGGGCCTTCAGGCCGTTCTGCCTTGAGGATCTGGGTACCACGGCATACTCCTTCCGCTTTAAAGGAGGCAAACAGGTAAAACGCTCCCTGATACTCGTGGACTTCCGGTGCCCAGTAGTTCCGGTCTGCCCAAAAAAAGCCATCGTTATGAAAAATTTCCACCGGACCTTCCCAGTTTTCTAAGTCGGTACCCCAATAGCAGTCAAAACCGTCAGCTTCTCCCCAACAGGTAGGGCCTCTTGTGCCGTATAGATAATACTTGCCGTCATGCATCAAAACAAAGGGGTCGCGCATATGAATTTCATTTGTCTTCATATAGTAAACCACTACTTTCTGCCAGATATTAGGCCATACGTCCGGTTTCCAGAATCAGAGGAATCTGGGGGAAAGCACTTTCCAGATAGGAAGCGTATTCCTTTTTCCAGCTCGCATTTACAACAACACTTCCCAGGTATTCCTTCAACAGTTGTAAATTTTTCAAGTTTTCCTGGTCGGAGATAGTGGGGTCGGGATGCCAAGAGCACTTGCAGTTGCGGCAATTAGCCATTTTGATCAATTTTTGTACACCCTCCGGTGTGTCGGTGAGGGTGCCAGGCTGACAGTTGATGTGGATCTCCATATCAAATGTATTGGCCATATCGCAAATTGTGCGCAGTTCCTGTGCTGCCACATTAAAAACTGCATAATCTGCTTCTGCAGAGGGAATGGGAGAAGGGTTCAGACGTACAGCAGAAGCGTGCAGAGCGAATGCACAGTCCATGACGGGCATAAACAACTCCTGGATATCCCGTTTGTTTCCCAAAGTATAGTGAGAAACAAGAGAAAAGGGCTCCAGCTTTGCGTGCACGGCATCCCAATAGGCCTGGGTAGCTTCATGGGTATGACCGGCATGCAGATGTGCTGCGTCGTCCCATTCAATACCGGCAGCTCCAGCTTCTTTAGCCAGCGGCAACAAATCTTTGGCAGAAATATTGGGATATTGCACCATAGAAAAAACAACCATCAAAATCCTTCGCTCCTTTGCAAAATAAAATTATAAAAACCTATGAAAATCCATTTTTTGAGTATTTCTATTCTTATTATAACACGATAGGAAAGCGTGTTCAAGCCAAACCCAGGGAATCTGTGTATCTGGTATCAAAATATAGGTGCTGTTTTTTTGTGACCTGTTGCCAAATCTTTTAGAATGAGATACAATAAAAAGCATCAACCATTGCCAAAACGAGGGAGAAAGCTCGTGCAAAGGAGAAGATGGACATGGGAAAATATAAGAACTTTCTGGTTGTGGGATTTACAATGGCCTTGTTGCTGCTTTCGGGATGTGGAGGAGAGCAAGAGCCAGATATCGTCTCGGTTACTTCCCAGGAGCCTTCCTCTTCCAGCGCGGGACAGGTGTTTACTTGTATTGGTACCTGGGAGATCACAGCTGTGAAACAAAACGACATTGCTGTGAATGTGGACGATGTGTTGGAGGAGATGGGGGGCAATATCGTGCTTACCTTATATAAGGATGGCAGTATGTATGGCCGTATCCTGAATTCCTCCATGGGCGGCACTTGGGCGCAGAATGGGCAGGAGATCACGATCTACATGAGCAATGGCGAAACGCTTACCCTCACCTCTGAAGAAGAAACCCTGGTAATGGAGCAGGGAGACCGGAAGCTGTTTTTTAATAAGACAGAGAAATAAAACGAAAAAGAGCCTCCTAGGAGGCTCTTTTTTACTGTGCGGAGGAAGGTTCCTGTGGCCGGTCATGTTTTAGTTGAGGCCATACGGTAAGCATCATAGTGATAAAACAGGCGCCGCCGCCCACAAAATTGGAAATGGGCTCCGCCAAAAATACACCGTTTACCCCTAGGCCCCCTACCATGGGCAGGAAGAGGGTGAGGGGGATCACAATAATGGCCTTGCGAAACAAGGAGAAGAACACTGCCTGCCGGGAGCGTCCCAAAGCCACAAAAGTGGACTGTCCCGCAAATTGCAGGGACATCATAAAGAACCCGAAGAAGTACAGGTGCAGAGAGGAGATCCCTTTTTCAATGAGGGAAGGATCACTGTTGAACAGATGGATAAACTGGGCTGGGAATAGCAGGGTAAGGAGCCAGGCAACAATGGTATAGAGAATACAGATCAGGGAGGTAAAGCGGATGCCTTCCCGCACTCGGGTATATTTTCCCGCCCCATAATTAAAGCCCATCACCGGCTGGGCGCCGTTGGTAATGCCGTTTACCGGTAGGGTCAAAATTTCCCGAATGGAGTTAATTACCGTCATGATACCCACATACAAATCACCGCCATATTGGGAAAGGGTGGCATTGCACACGATCTGCACCGAGCCATTGGTCACGGCCATAATAAAGCCGGACATCCCCAAATTGGTGATCTCCCGGACTAAGGGAAAGGAGGGGCGCATATCTGCCAGCGTTAGGCGATAGATAGTCTTTTTTCCGGTAAGGAACCGCAGTACCCAGCAGGCAGAAAGCCCCTGGGAGATCACAGTGGCCAGGGCGGCTCCCCGAACCCCCATATGCAGTAGGAAGATAAATATTGGGTCCAGCACAATATTGACCACTGCGCCCAACAGTACAGTGAGCATCCCCATGCGGGCGAAGCCCTGGGAGTTAATAAAGCTGTTCATTCCCAGGCTAATCATGACAAAAACCGTGCCAATGAGATAAATGCTCAAGTAGTCGTCGGCATAGCCGAAGGTATCGGCGCTAGCGCCAAAAACATAGAGTACCGGCTCTTTAAAGAGGAAGCACAGCACCATCAGCACCACGCCGGAAAGCAGGAGCATGGAAAAGGAATTTCCCATAATGCGCTGGGCACGCTGGTGTTCCCCTTTTCCTCGGGCAATAGAACATAGGGGGGAGCCGCCCATGCCGAACAAGTTGGCAAAGGCAGAGATAATGGTGATAATAGGGAAGGTGAGGCCTAAGCCTGTCAACGCCAATGTGGAGGCGTTGGGCAAATGCCCGATATAAATCCGGTCCACCACATTGTACAGCACATTGATCACCTGGGCCAGTGTCATGGGCAGGGCTAGATTCAGAATATTTTTGGCAACGCTTCCTTTGGAAAAATCATTTTTCAATGGTATTCAGCTCCACTTTTGCAGTCTTTTGGGGAATGCCCCAGAAAATAAAACTAGAAAAACAGCAACGCTGTAACCCCAAATGGGCACAACGCTGCTGTTTAAAAGCGTATTGGGCTTTTTACGGGGAAACGGTAGCTTGTTCCTGCTCAATCGATTGCGCGGCGTGCTGCATATCGCGAATCAGTTTGCGGCGCACGGTGTTCAAACGGAACCGATTGTAGCGCTGGATAATGGCAAAGGGCAGGTTGCCAAGCAGAACCAGCACAGCAAAAATCACATTTACCGGGAAGGGATTGATTAAAAGCACCACCACGGCGCACAAGCAGTTGGCAAAATGCATCCATTCTCCCCGGCAGGTCTCCATAATAAATTCATTTAGGTATTCCAGGGATAGGGAGGTAATATGGCTCTTGGAAAAACCATCTTTCGCAATAAACTGCGGTACTTTATCCTTCCACAGCTGGATCTTTAAATGATCCCGATACCAGCGACCATCCTTTTCCCAGCGGCGGGGCTGATATCGTTTTCGATTCCCATCAAAAAAGCGGCTGGGCAGACGTACACAGGCAATAAACACTACCACATGCCAGCAAGCAGCTAAAGCAATGTTCCAAAACAGCAGGTTTAAGGGATTGGCATTCTTCAGCACAAAACTCGTCCTTTCTACAAAATCCAAAATCACATATACAAACAACCGATTGGTAGTTATTATTATATTATATACCTTCTGTCGACTTTTTTATTCCCATTGAGAAAAATACAATATTTTGGCAATATGCTTTAGTCCGTAAAGAATAACGAGAGAAAATTTCTCCGGCGGCTGCGCCGGGGAGAGCAATACCGCACCAAGATGGTTTCTTCCCCAATCACCTCAATATCACTCCAGCGGATGACATAGTCCTCGTCACGACCCAAAAGACCAAACAATCGAGGCCGTCCATAAACGATAATAGAGGAAAGCTGGGCCTTTTCGGTGTCCAGTTCCACATCCCCCACACAGCCTAGGCGGGAGCCGTCCCGGGTGCTGATGACCTCCTTCCGCTTGATATCGGCAAGCCTGCAAACCAAAGTGACCACCTCCATGTCAAAATTGTTTTGCGCCAAAATAGGGGAATTGTGTTTTTCTTACCCGTATGATACAATAAAATTAAATGATAAACACAGCAATCCCTGTGTAAAACTGCGGAAAGGTTGGGTTGTTTTATGAATATTTGGCATGATATTTCCCCAAAAAGAATCAAATCAGAGGACTTCTGCGCGGTAATCGAGATCACCAAAGGCGGCAAGGTAAAGTATGAGATGGATAAAGAAACCGGACTGCTTATGATGGACCGGGTGCTGTATACCTCCACCCACTATCCCGCCAACTATGGCTTTATCCCCCGTACCTATGCCCAGGACGGCGACCCGCTGGATGTGCTGGTGCTCAGCTCCGAAAAAATCGAGCCCCTTTCTTTGGTGCGCTGCTATCCCATTGGAGTCATCATCATGGAGGACGGCGGAGCCAAGGACGAGAAGATCATTGCTATCCCCTTTAATGACCCCATGTACAATTCCTATCACGATATCCGGGAGCTGCCCGCCCATATTTTTGATGAAATGAGCCATTTCTTCTCGGTATATAAGCAGCTGGAAACCGGCAAGGAAACCGACATCGATAATGTGCGGGACCGCAGTGAGGCCATCGCCATTATTGATAACTGCCTGGAGCGGTATCTGGAAGACTTCTGCAAATAATGCTCCTCTATTTTTTAGAGATGAACGCAAGCCCACAGGATCGGCGTGTTGTGCGCCTTGGCCTGTGGGCTTTTTTCATTCCGTTTTTAGTACATGAGCGTTGCTCCTCCTAATAATACCTCCCTTTTTTTAAAAGCATAAGCAGCATCAAGTAAGCGCTCACCAGCAGCAGGGTATAATTATACCGGGAGCGCAGCAGCACCAAAAATCCCAAAATCCCCAACGGCAGCAGGGTGAGAAAGGAAATCGCGTTGGTGAGTTTTTCCGCGGTGGATACCGGCAAACGGCGGCACAGAGCCGCATACAGCGCCTGCCCACCGTCTAACGGGGCCACCGGCAAAAGGTGAAAGGCGGCCAGCAAAGCGTTCACCGCCAACAGCCGAAATACCGCTGCCGAAGGGGCCAGCAGCTGCCAAGGAAGCAAAAGGAGAAACGCTGCCATGTTGGCCAACGGCCCAGCCAGCGCAATGAGCACATCGGCAAAATAGCTTTTGCCGGAGCGCTTTTCCTCCAAGATCTCCATGCCAAAGACCCCCAGGCGCACGCACACGGCGGGAACCCCCAGAGCCTTCATGCACAATAGGTGGCCGGTTTCGTGAAATAAGGCGGCCAGCGCGCCGGAAATGCACACGCCGCTGCGGTCTGCCAGAAGAAGGAGCCCTGCCGCAGCGGCAAACCCAAAGTGCAGTTCCACCCGGCACCGGCCCAGGGTGAAGGTAATCATTCACCTGTGATGCGGGAGATGAGCTGGGCGCCGACAGTTTCCGCCGCCTTTTCCCATTCCTCCTCGGCCACCAACGATTGCTGGGAAATCTCATAATACCAGTCCCGCACGGTCTGATACACCGGCCCGCCCATAAAATGCAGCACGAGTGCTGCCGCCAAAATCAAAGTACAGGCCAAAATCTGAATCAGAGTAATTTTGGCTCCCGGAGACCGGCGGCTCCTCCCGGCGACCGTGGCCTGGGGAGAAGCCGGGGCGGCTTCCGGCGTGGTTTTTTCCTTCCGTTCCAAAAACGTCCCTCCCGTATCACAGGATAATGCAGATCAGGCCGCTGCATCCGTCGTTGATAATCCGCTCGATAGTCTCTCGCAGTTTGCCCCGGGCATCTTCCGGCATCCGGTACAGCTTGTTGTGCAGCCCTTCGTTTACCAGTTCGTGGAGGGATTTCCCGAAGATATTGGATTCCCAGATCTTGCCCGGGCTTTCCTCAAACTCCTTGAGCAGATACATCACTAGCTCTTCGGACTGCTGCTCTGAGCCCACAATAGGGGTGAGTTCGGTGCAGATCTGAGTGCGCATCATGTGGATGGAGGGGGCGGCGGCTTTGAGACGGATTCCGTATTTGCTGCCCTGACGGATGATTTCTGGCTCCTCTAGGGTCAGTTCGTCGATGTCCGGCATAACGATGCCGTAGCCCGTTTCCCGCACATCCTCATAGGCCTGGCGAATCTTTTCGTATTCCTTCTTCATGGCGGAAAGCTCCTGCAAGGAGCGGAACAGCGCCCCCTCATCGTGAATCTCAATGCCGGTCTTTTCTCCCAAAATCCGGTAGAACAGGGAGGAGGGAGTTTGCAGGGTGATGTTGGCTAGGCCGCTGCCCAGCTCAATGGAGCCCAGTTCCGCGCTCTGGATATATTCGCACTGCCGTACTTCGGCCAGCATCCCGGTGACCTCCCGCACCCGGGAGATTTTGCTGCCGGCCTCCCGCAAAGCGGTAAAGATGCTTTCCCGCAGCCAGTGGCCCTTTTCCAAAGAGGAAATCCACCGGGGCATTTCCAGGCAAATCTCCCGCACTGGGAATTCATAGAGAACCCGGGACAGGATGGAGCGGATGGCCTCCTCGTCCAGTTCCAGGCAGTTCACCGGCAGCACCGGCACGCCGTATTTCTCGCTGAGTTCCGCCGCCAGCTGGGTGCAGGCAGGGGATTGGGGCTCCATGCAGTTGAGGAGCACCACAAAGGGCTTGCGGATTTCCTGCAATTCCCGGATTACCCGCTCCTCCGCTTCTTCATACTCTTCCCGGGGAATCTCGCTGATGCTGCCATCAGTGGTGATGACCAGCCCAATGGTAGAGTGCTCGGTAATGACCTTTTTGGTGCCAATCTCCGCCGCCATGTTAAAGGGGATGGGTTCCTCATACCAGGGGGTCATCACCATCCGGCGCTGGTCGTTTTCGATATATCCCAAAGCGCTGGGGACGATATAGCCCACGCAGTCGATCATCCGCACCGAAGAGGCGGCGGAATCGTCAATGCGCACTGTGACAGCCTTTTCGGGGATGAATTTGGGCTCCGTGGTCATAATGGTGCGCCCCGAAGCGGACTGGGGCAGTTCATCCACTGCCCGATACCGCTGGTAATCGGAGTCTATGTGGGGGATGACCACGGCATCCATAAATTTTTTGATAAAGGTGGATTTTCCTGTGCGCACCGGGCCTACCACTCCTATGTAGATGTCGCCGTTGGTGCGCCGAGAAATATCGGTGTAGATGTTTCTTTCTTCCATTTTCTAACCATGCCTTTCCGCGCCCGCCTGCCGCAACCGGCGGGAAGCTGCAAAATGTATCCGCAAAGCCTGCGGGAGAGTGGGTTGTGAGGGTTACCGGTTTACTGGGCGGTGAGCAACAGCATCTGGCCTTCTGTCAGCCCCGCTTCCGGGTCTGTGAGGCCGTTTTCTTCACACAGGGAGTGGAGGGAGACGCCATGGCTCCGGGCAATATCCCACAGGGATTCATTTTCGCAGGCGTAATACAGGCACAGGATACCCTGCCCTTCATTTTTGCACCGGTTCTCATCCCCGTGGATGCCGGAAACCGCCTTGATAGCCGCCGTGTGGGAGGCGGTGCCCCAAACGCTGATTTCTGCTGTGATCTCCATAGCGCTGTTGCCGGTAATCCGGTACCCCAGCCCCTCCACCTGGGCCCAGCAGGACACCCGGCAGCCATCGTTTCCATTCCACGGGCGGTTCAGGGAGAAGTCCGCCATTTTTTCCACATAGAAGGGAACCCCTTCGCTGTCAGCTGCCAAAATGCAGAGGTTGATCTTCCCGGCAAAGTGGAGCTGCCCTTCCTGTAGCTCCCCGGAAACCGTCAAAATCTCGTTCCATACATCCAGTACTCGTGCCACCGGCGCCCCAGCATCCACCGAGATCTTCTGAATGAGGCTTTCCTGTATCAGTTCGTCAAGGCAGCTCACCTGTAATTGGCTGTAGTCCAGGTCGGTTTCGTACCGGGTGGAATAGGCGTCGGTGATAAAGGTCACTTCCTCGTCCCGGTAGGCGCAGGCAAAAGCGCTCACCCGAATATCCGCTTCCAGCCGCATGGCCTCTCCGCTGGTATCGCTGCGGATCTGCAAAGCGTGGTCCACGGTTTCCATATGCAGACTGCACCGGCAATCCTCCTCCGCGCCGCCGCAGTCCACCATCTGGCTAAAGGGAATCTCAAAATCCATGGTCTCCAAGGCCCCGTCCTCCAAAGCGGAAGAGTACAGCACCTCCAACCGGACCATGCCTTTTGCCAGCAGTTTGCCGGAAACCGGGCGAAAATCCTGCAAAATGCAGCAGGCCCGGCTCCGCAAAATGGCTTCCACCGGCGGCTTGCCGGGGTTTATTTCCAGCATTTCCGAGATGGTAAACTGCTGCTCCCCCAAGCCGGCAAGGGTACTGGCCGGGCGGCTCTCCCGCTTTTGTTCCAGCTCTTCTTCGGCGGCACAGGTGCAGATCTGTTGGCTGTTGGACTCCACCACCAAAGCGCATACGGAGAAGGCTCCGTGAATATCCAGCCTGCGGGGGCTGGTGGCCCGGCAATTCACATACTCCACCCGGGCGGTCACCCGGGCCGCGCCGCAGGTGGAGGGCTCCCGCAGCGTGATGACGGAAGAAAAACCGCTCTCGGTTTCGCAGCACCGCACCGTATCCTCCCGAGAGTCCAGATACAGCACCCGTACCCGCACGGTGCCTTCGGTTTCCAGCCGGTCGCCATTAAGGGAATGGCCGGAGATGCAGGGCATAACCTGGCATTTCAAAATGCGCTGGATGTCGGGACAGTAATCCGGCAGGCTGATGTCCAAATCCAAGGGTTGTTCTTGGCAGCCGTCAAAGAGGATGGTGCTGTCGGTATATTCCGCCCGTTTCAATGTATACTCCATAGCTTTGTCTCCTTCTTCTGGTTTTCTATCTCATGTCTATGAAGGCACAGGGGGGAATATGACGAGAGAAAAACAGAAAAAAGCCGCCCCCTTCGGAGCGGCTCCAGTTTGCCGATAAACCCACAAGGCTAAAAAATTGAACAAATTAGTTCGCGTGGACACAACTTAAAATTTGCAAAGCTTTTCTCGCGACATAAAAGTTTTCGTCCACCTTTTATAAAAGGTGGTGGGGTTTCCAAAGGGGTAAAACCCCTTTTGGCCGCTCTCCGCAGAGAGCGGAACCCTCTATGCTTTCAAAACGCGGGAAGGGGTGAGAAAACTGTCCGGCGGACAGTTTTTGAGGGGGAACCCACGTCTGGGGTTTCCCCCTTCGGAGCGGCTCGCCTATGTTCCAGCGCTTATTCCTCCACTTGGCGGTGAATGCCGAACATCCGTCTCAAGCAGAACCCAATAAACCCGGAACCCTTCATCACAACAATTTTCATAACAGCTTCCATCCTTTCAAACAGCGTTCAGCAGCGGCGCGCCAAGGTAATGCCCAGCGCCACAATGATAACGGCAGTGAGAAACAGCACCAGCTCAATAGGGCAGAAACAGGCCACTGCCAGCCCCAGCCCAAAGGTCACCGCATGCATTCCGCGGCACCGGGCAAACCGGGCGCAAGCATCCGCACAGCGTATCTTTCCCATTGGGAACCACCCCCTTTTCTGTACTGGTATTCCATACTATACCGGACAGGGGAAAAGTGTGCAAAAAAATTCTAGGCGAAAAAGCGGTTTCTTTCTTCGTACAATTGCTATATAATTCTATACAGGGGTGAAACAATGAAAATACTTCGCTTAATAGATAAACCGGAAATAAAAGATGCCATGGCAGAATGGTTTCACCAAAAATGGGGGATTCCCCAGGAAGCATATCTTGCAAGTATGGAAGAGTGCCTGGAAAGAAAATCTCCCATTCCGCAGTGGTATGCTGCGGTGAAAGGGGAGAAAATCATAGGCGGCCTGGGCGTTATTGAAAATGATTTCCACGATAGAAAAGACCTGACTCCCAATGTCTGCGCCGTTTATGTGGAACCGGAGTACCGCTGCCGGGGGATTGCAGGCGAGCTTTTACATTTTGTCTGTGAGGATATGAAGGCGAAAGGGATAACCACTCTCTATCTTGTCACGGACCATACTTCCTTCTATGAACGTTATAACTGGAAGTTTCTCTGCATGGTCCAGGGGGATGGAGAGGAAGAAATGACAAGGATGTATATCCACACCACAACTTGAGGGAATATGCCCCAAAAAGGTATAAAAAAATCCGGGCCTGAAAACGGCCCGGATTTTTGGTTTGGTTCAGGAATGGCGGGACTTGCGTGTTTTTTCTTCCGGCTCAAAGCCCAAACGCTGGATGCGTTTGCGGAGCCAGCCGCCCTGCAAATAGTAAATGATAAACAATACCGAGGTAATGGCCCAGGTGATGGGATAGCTGAAAACAACGGTTTCAACAAAGTGCCACTTGGGAACCGCCACTGCAATCCACACCACCCGCAGCACACAAATGCCCAGGCACGTGATAATCATGGGCACCAGGGAATCCCCGGTGCCGCGCATGGCGCCGGAAAGGATTTCGATGCAGACATAAGTAAAATAGAAGGGTACCATGGTGTGGAGAACGACCACACCGATCTGGATTACCTCTGCGTCGCTGGTAAAGAGCTGGTACACATAGAAGCCCCAGAAATACAGCACCGTGCTCATAAAGAAGGCAGTCCCCATAGCCATAGCCGTACAGATACGCACACTTTTGCGAATGCGGTGGTATTTCTGCGCGCCGAAGTTCTGCCCCGAAAAGGTGGTGATAGACGTACCAAAGGCCCCCATAATCATCCAGAACAGGCCGTCAATTTTGCCGTAAGCCGTCCAGGCCGCTACAGTATTGGTGCCAAAGGTGTTGATAGTGGACTGAATGAGCACATTGGAGATGTTGTACATCACTGACTGTAATCCCGCAGGCAGGCCGATCTGAATAATGTTGCGCATAATGTGCAAGTCCAGACGAATTTCTTTGAGATACACTTTGTATACGTCATTGGAGCGCATGAGCACTACAATAATTAAAACAGCGCTTATCGCTTGGGAAACAACGGTGGCAATGCCTACCCCCGCCACGCCCCAGCGGAATACTGGGACGAAAAGGAGGTCTAAAAGCAAATTTAGCACCGTGCATAGAATGAGAAAATACAAAGGCCGTTTGGAGTCTCCCACTGCCCGGAGGATACCGGAGCCCATGTTGTATACCAGATTGAACACCATACCGCCAAAATAAATTTCAATATAGGTGACGGCGTATTCCATCACATCCTCGGGGGTGCCCATCATTCGCAGCGCCCAAGGAGAAACCGCCATGCCCAACACCATAAAGATCAAGCCTCCGGCAATACCCATGGCCACAGAGGTATGTACCGCCTGCATTGTCTCTTTTGCTCGGCGTGCGCCGTAATATTGGGAGATAATCACCGTAGCGCCGGCGGAAAGTCCCACAAAAAAGCCCACCAGCAGGTTGATAATGGTGCCGGTTGCGCCGCCCACCGCCGCCAAAGCCTGGGTGCTGACAAAGTTACCTACAATAATCGCGTCAACGGTATTGTAGAGCTGCTGAAAAAATGTCCCCAGCAAAATGGGGAAGAAGAAGGCCAGGAGCTGTTTCCAGATAACGCCTTCTGTAATCCGGTTTTCCTTCACCAATACAAAGACCTCTTTTCCTAAAAATCACGCCCAGAATCCGGGCCAGATACAGGATACCACGTCCCTGCATTTTTGTCCAGATGAAACTCTCTCAAAGTTCCCGCATCCAGTACCGGCGGTCCAGATTCCGGTACTGCACCGCTTCGGCGGCGTGCTGAGGCTCAATATCCCTACTGCCCTCCAGGTCGGCAATGGTGCGGGCCACCTTCATCACCCGGTCAAAGGCCCGGGCAGAAAGGCCCAGCTGGTCAAAGGCGTTGCGCAGCAGCCGCAAGGCGGTGGGGGTAATGGTGCATATCTCGTGGAGAAGGGATGGCGGGATATGGGCATTACAGGTGATGCCGGTACCCGCAAAGCGTTCATTCTGAATTTTCCGTGCCTGGTTCACCCGCTCCCGAATGGCGGCGGAGGGCTCTGCTTTTTCCCGGGAGGAGAACTCGTCAAAGTTCACCGGCGGTACCTCCACGTGGATGTCCAGCCGGTCCAAAAGCGGCCCGGAAATGCGCCCCAGATATCGGGTCACCGCCCCGGGGGAGCAGGTGCAGGGCTTGGTGGGATGGCCAAAGTATCCGCAGGGGCAGGGGTTGATGGCCGCTACCAGCATCATGGTACAGGGGTAGGAGACGGTGCCGTTTACCCGGGAGATGGAAACCCGCCCGTCCTCCATGGGCTGGCGCAGCACTTCCATGGCCGAGCGGGAAAATTCCGGCAGCTCGTCCAAAAACAGTACGCCATTGTGGGACAGGGAGATTTCCCCCGGACGGGGAATGGTGCCGCCGCCCGAAAGCCCCGCTGGGGAAACGGTGTGGTGAGGGGAGCGGAAGGGACGGCTCCTCACTAATGCTCCACCGTTGGGGATGGTACCGGCGATGGAATGGATTTTAGTCGTCTCGATCATTTCCTCAAAGGTCATATCTGGCAGGATAGAGGGGAGGCGTTTTGCCAGCATACTTTTTCCCGAGCCGGGAGGGCCGATGAGCAGCACATTGTGGCCGCCGCTGGCCGCGATCTCCAAGGCGCGTTTGGCGGCAAGCTGCCCCTTTACATCGGCAAAATCCAACAAGGGGGAATATTCGTTGGTGGTCTCCTCCGGCGGGATCACACAGGGGGCAATGGGCGAATTCCCCTTTAAGCACGCCGCCAGTTCCTGAATAGACGAAACAGGGTAG
>CALWIS010000099.1 GCA_944380795.1 uncultured Clostridia bacterium
CAGTTTCTTGCCATTGTCATCAAAGACCAGGAGGAAGAGGAATCATGCTGAACATCCATCAGAAATATTGCCGGGAAACTTTTTATGACGGAAAGCTGGTAGGTTTTGATCCGGTTTATCATGAGAATTTTAACTTTGCCTACGATGTGGTAGACGCAATTGCACAAGCGGAACCTCTGCGCCGCGCAATGCTTTGGTGCAATGAGTCTGGCGAAGAGCATACGTTTACCTTCTCGGATATTTCCAAAGCTAGTAACCGAGCGGCAAATTTCTTTGCTTCTTTGGGAATCGGCAGAGGGGATCGAGTCATGTTGATCTTAAAGCGGCATTATCAATTTTGGTTCGCTTTGCTGGGACTTCATAAATTGGGGGCTGTGGGGATTCCTGCTACCAATCAGCTCACAAAAAAGGATATTTCTTACCGTTGTAATGCAGCCGGGGTAAAAGCAGTTATCTGCACAACAGATGGCGGCGTTACCGAGCATGTGGAGTCTGCCCTTCCGGATTCCCCCACGGTAAAAATCAAAATCAGTGTTCACGGTCAATATAACGACTGGGTGAATTTTGATACCGAATATTTAAAGTTTGCCGACACCATGCAGCGGGTAGAGACCCGGGTAGAAGAGCCTATGCTCATTTATTTTACCTCCGGCACTACCGGTATGCCCAAAATGGTGTGCCATGATTTTTCTTATCCAATCGCGCATATCGTCACCGCCAAGTATTGGCAGAATGTTGTTCCCGATGGCCTTCATCTCACCATTTCCGATACCGGTTGGATGAAATCTATGTGGGGAAAACTTTATGGTCAATGGTTTATGGAAGCTGGCATTTTTGTATGTGATTTTGACCGCTTCCATGCAGAAGCCATCCTGCCTTTGTTCGCGAAGTGTAAGATCACCACCTTCTGCGCTCCGCCTACCATGTACCGTTTCTTTATCAAAGAAGATCTCTCCAAATACGATCTTTCTTCTTTGAAATATGCCTGTATTGCCGGTGAGCCGCTGAACCCAGAAGTGTTCAATCAATTCTATAAAGCTACGGGTCTTAAGCTTATGGAAGGTTTTGGCCAGAGTGAGACGACTTTGGTGCTGTTCAATCCCATCGGCACCGAGCCTAAGCCCGGTTCTACCGGGATGCCCAACCCGGCATACCAAGTGGATCTCATTGACCGAGAAGGGAATTCTGTACCCACCGGTGAAGTAGGGGAGATCGTCATCCGTACTCCGGGTAAAAAGCCCGCTGGCCTGTTCAATGGCTATTATCTGGATGACGACCGCACTCGCAGTGTGTGGAGCGATGGTATCTATCATACCGGCGATACCGCATGGCGGGACGAGGACGGTTATTTCTGGTATATCGGCCGCAACGATGATATTATCAAATCCTCTGGTTACCGTATTGGGCCTTTTGAGATTGAAAGCGTGCTGATGGAGCATCCCGCTGTGTTGGAGTGCGCCATCACCGGTGTGCCGGACCCGGTGCGCGGCCAGGTAGTTAAGGCCACTATCGTTTTGGCGAAGGGTTACGAAGCTGGCGAGGAACTGAAAAAAGAGTTGCAGACCTATGTGAAAAAGCAGACAGCACCCTATAAGTATCCCCGCGTTATTGAATTTGTGACAGAATTGCCCAAGACCATCAGCGGCAAGATTCGCCGTATTGATATCCGGGGCGGCGCAGATCAGTAATTCCCTAATAGATGTAAAAATCCCCTGACAGAAACTATTTGGCATCTGTCAGGGGATTTCCTTTTTATCATTTATTTTTTGTTTTCCGGTAACCGCTCCCGCAGGGCGGTGTAGGTGGCCAGATATGCTTTTTCCTCATATTCATACCGCTTAGGCCGGTAGGAGAAACCTTCCTGCCGCTCTCCAATTCGGTTTACCATCCACTCCATAAGGGCGGGATTTTTCACCAGCAGAGGGCCAATAAGGTGGGTGCCTAAAAGGCTGCGGTAGTAAAGCCCTTCCTCCTGGGTGTCCGGAGTGTTGCCACATCCCATGCTGAGATGGAATAGGGGAGAGGAGATCCCTTCGCAGATACTGCACTTATTTACAAAACCCACTACAGGAGCTTCTATCAGTTCACAAGTGGCAATGGCGTCGGTCACATAGCGAGTTTGCCCCTGTTCTGTGGTGGTAAAGGGGAGAGTCCCCAGTCCCTGGTGCTGTGTGCCGTTGGCGTCGGTAATGGAGGAGCCCAGCATTTCAAAAGAGTTACCGGTGAACAGCATAGGCACGCCCCGCTCAATGGCCTGAGCCAAGCTGTCCCGATATTGAAGCAGGTGACGCAGGGCTACCTTTTGACTCCGTTCGGTGCCGGAAGCCGCATATACAAAATCATACTGGGAAAAATCCAGTTCATCTCCCAAAGTTTTTCCCACAATGGTAATCTCTAACCCCTGATCTCGGAGATGGCGCTCCAATACCCGCATATTGCCAATCTCTCCATAGAGGTTCATCAGGTTATAGTACAAAAACAGCAGTTTCATTCTTCCGTTCTCCTTTCCACCTTATCTAGGAACTTGTCCTTGTCGGAGAAGCAGGTAATCACATATTGGTAGCCGGGAGCATGGTCCTTCATGTAGGTGACGGCCTCCCCAATATCTTCAATGACATGGATTTTTTCCGGAGCAATACCGCAGTAGGAGAAGCGTACGGCCAAGTCGTTGCAGTACCGGCCAGTGAGGATGATCTCCTTGACGGAGTCGGCAGCCAGCAATTCAAAGTCGATATCCCACAGCCAAGAAGTCTCACTGGTATAGTATTTTCGGCTAATAGCGTCTACAATTACAGTCACCGTAGTATCCCGTTTATCCTGCACCGCCACCCGGATGGACTGGTCATAGGAGATGGAGTTTTCATGCTTGGAGGTAAGGAGGGTTCCCTCTTTTTCTCCGGCAGTAAAATTGACGATGCGCCCGCTCTTCATGGTGTAGCGGTTGAGGGAAGAAACAATATCTTCGCCAGAAACACCTAAAAGATTGCAGATGGCAAAGGTAGCCAGTGTATTGTAAAAATGGTAGATTCCCGAAAAACTCAGATCAATGCGATATTTGCCGTTAATGACAATGTAGGAATCCTCCAGACTGGCATCTGTAACGGTGTAGGCAGTATCATTACGGTGCAGCTCGCACTGGGTGCAGTGATAGGAGCCGATGTGGTTGTAGTGATAGTAATCATACTCCATGGGAGCCTTACAGTTGGGGCAGTAGCGTCCATCGTTGTACAGGCTGGTGTTCCGGTCGGTAGAGAAGGGGAGCCTGTCCACACCAAACCAGGTCACATTTTTCCTGCCCAGTCCAAAGCAGGAGACCAGAGGGTCATCAGCGTTGAGCACCAAGTGGGTACCGTCGTGGATACTTTCGCCCACAATGTCATACACCCATTCCGGGTGTCCGTTGCGGGTCATCTGATCCCGATACAGGTTGGTAATAACATAGTGGGTAGGGGTAAAGTGGCGGAAGGTATGGCGGGCAAACCGCTCATCGCTTTCCATCAGGATGAGGTCGCTCTTCACCTTTCCGGAGAGGGTACAGTCGTTGAGAAGAAAGGTAGTCACGCCCTCAATCTGGTTGGAGCCCTCTTTGTTGTAGGCTACTTTTTTGCCATTGCTTTGCAGCACATGGGCAATCATCTCCACCGTGGAGGTTTTGCCGTTACTGCCGGTTACCGCTACGATTTGTTCAGGCAGTTTGATTTTTTGCAGAATGTTGGGGTCCAGCTTCAGGATCACTCGTCCGGGGAGGCTGCTGCCTTTGCCCACCATTTTTCCCGCCAGACGCAAAAGCTTGCACAGCAGGATGAGAAAACTCGTTTTCATAAATATATCGCTCCGTTTCGGGCCGTTTCTCCAAGGAAAAGGCCGTTTCCATAACGTTGAGAAGCAGCGGCGCAGCTATGCGTCAGAAAACTGCATCTGGAAATTATTATACCAAGTTTGCCCCGTCCTTGCAACCAAAGGGAAAAATAAAGTGGGGGAAAAGAGAGGGGGATTCACCTTGACACGGAGCACAGAATATGATATTCTGAATTCGTTAAATATGCTGTCTTCGGGGCGGGGTGTAATTCCCCACTGGCGGTGACCTGTTTTTGCAGGAAGCCCGCGACCGGCGCGTCTGCGCCGCTGATTTGGTGCGATTCCAGAGCCAACGGTATAGTCCGGATGGAAGAAGCGGTGAACAGAAGGTTTTTCCGTGCCCCTTTGCAAGCTTTTTGCAAAGGGGCATTTTTGCTTTCCTCCTGCCGCCGCGCGCGGAAAGACTGCAAATCTATTTTTCAGGAGGAATCCTTTATGTCAACCCAAACCCTTTCCCGTGAGCGCCGTATCAGCGTGCGCAAGCTTACCGTCACCGCTCTGTTGGGCGCAGCAGCCACCATCCTTATGTTTATTAGCTTTGGACTGCCCATTTTGCCCAGCTATTTAAAAGTAGACTTTTCCGAAATGCCTGCTTTGCTGGCCTCCTTTGCGCTGGGGCCGGTGTATGGTGCAGCGGTGTGCCTGATCAAAAACCTGGTAAATCTTACCGCCACCACTACCGGCGGCGTAGGAGAACTCTGTAATTTTCTTCTTGGCGTACTGTTTGTGGTGCCGGCTGGTTTACTTTATCGCCGCCATTCCAGCCGAAAAACCGCCCTTATCGGTATGATCGTAGGAGCCTTGGTAATGTCCGCCGGTAGTGTTTTGGTAAACTACTATATTGTGTATCCCACCTATCTGTTGGTAATGCCGGAGGATGCTATTGTTGGGATGTATTCCGCCCTTGTTCCGGCAGCAGACAGCATCTTTAAGGGAATTTTGGTCTTTAACCTGCCGCTTACCTTTGTCAAGGGTGTGCTGGATGCCATTATCACCTTTGTTCTCTACAAGCGCCTTTCCCCGGTACTCAAAGGCCGGGTATAAAGCTAAATTTACAATTTCTTCACAATTCGACAAAAAAAGTGTGATATACTGTTTCTGCAATTTTGCAAAACTGAATAACCCCTTATCAAGAGTGACGGAGGGAACAGGCCCTGTGATGTCCGGCAACCTGCGGTGATAAGCCGTGCTGGTGCCAATTCCTGCGGGTTAAACCGAAAGATGAGGTAACAATATGCCGCTCGGTTTAGCCGGGCGGCTTTTTTGTGCCCCAGAAACCATCGTATTATGGAGGTAAAAGAAAAATGGCAAAGTATTTTTTCACATCTGAATCTGTAACCGAAGGCCATCCCGATAAAGTTTGCGACCAGGTTTCCGACGCGATTTTGGATGCCATGCTGGAAAAAGACCCCCAGGCTCATGTAGCTTGTGAAGTTACTGCTACTACCGGTATGATTCATGTTATGGGCGAAATCTCCACAGAATGCTATGTGGACATCCCTGCTGTAGTACGGGACGTAGTGTGCGGCATTGGCTATAACAGCCCCGACGCCGGTTTTAACGGCAATACCTGTGCAGTCCTCACTTCTATCGATGTGCAGTCCCCGGATATTGCTATGGGTGTCAATGAATCCTACGAAGCCAAAAATGGCGCTACCGATGAAAACGACCGCATTGGTGCTGGTGACCAGGGTATGATGTTCGGTTATGCCTGCGACGAAACTCCGGAACTGATGCCTTTGGCTATTTCTCTGGCACACAAGCTGGCCAAGCAGCTTACCAAAGTGCGCAAGGACGGTACTCTGCCGTATCTGCGTCCTGACGGAAAAACCCAGGTCACCGTTGAGTATGAGGATGACAAGCCCGTTCGTGTGGATACAGTAGTAATTTCTACCCAGCACAATGAGTTTGTGTCCCTGATGCAGATTCGGGAGGATATGGTAAAATATGTAATTCGTCCGGTAATCCCTGAGGGAATGATGGATGAAAAGACCCGGTGCTTCATTAATCCCACCGGCCGGTTCGTCATCGGCGGCCCTGTGGGTGATAGCGGCCTCACCGGTCGTAAGATCATCGTGGATACCTACGGTGGCTATGGCCGTCATGGCGGCGGCGCCTTCTCCGGCAAAGACCCCACCAAGGTGGACCGTTCCGCTGCTTATGCCGCCCGTTATGTAGCTAAGAATCTGGTAGCCGCTGGTGTAGCCAAGAAGTGCGAAGTGCAGTTGGCTTATGCCATTGGTGTGGCTCACCCAGTTTCTATCATGGTAGAGACCTTCGGCACCTCTTCCTTTGATAAGGCTGTGCTGGCCGATGCCGTTTCCAAGGTGTTCGACCTGCGTCCCACCGCCATTATCCGCGATCTGGGTCTGCGCGCTCCCATCTATCGCCAGTTGGCAGCCTATGGCCATATGGGCCGCGAGGAGCTGGGCGTTGCCTGGGAAAAGACCGACAAGGTGGACGAGCTGAAAAAGGTTCTGGGCCTGTAAGGGGGAAGCTGACATGGAGAGAATCGCAAGCTTCTGTGTAGACCATAACAAGCTGGAGCCGGGCATTTATCTTTCCCGGATTGATGGGGACATCATCACCTATGATATCCGCATGGTAAAGCCCAATACCCCGCCCTATCTGCCCAACCCGGTGATGCACACCATTGAGCACTTGTTTGCCACCTTTGCCCGCAACAGTGCCGAAAAGGATTCCGTTATCTATTTTGGGCCTATGGGATGCCGTACCGGTTTCTATTTCCTGCTCCGCAATGTGGAAAAAGCACGGGCTGTGGAGCTTATTAAAGAAATTTTCCGCAGTATCGCTTCCTTTGAAGGAGAGATTCCCGGCACCTTGCCCGAAGAATGCGGAAATTATCAGGAGCACGATTTATCCGGTGCGCTGGAATGGGTCAAGAACTTCCTGCCGGTGATCGAAAACTGGAACGAGGAAAAGCTGGCTTACACCCTGTAAATCAATATTTTGACCCTGCGGGTTCTTTCGTGTCCCCGCAGGGTTTTTGCGTCCATTGTCAAAAATGCCCCTTCCATCATAGGATAGGTAAAACAGAATGGGAGGGAAAGAAAATGGATTTACTTGGAAAGGGATTTCTGGTATTTTTCCTCATTATGGGGCTGGTGGAAACTTGCCGTCTGCTGCTTTTGTGGCTTTTGCGCCCGGAAAAAATGGAGGAAGCCGCCTTGGTGGTGCCGCTTACCGGTCATGTGGAGGATGCAGAGTATTTGCTTCGCAGTGCGGCTCAGTCCTTCCAGTGGGACAGGACGCGGTGCCCCAAACGATTACTCTGTGTGGATGGAGGAATGGACCAGGAGACAAGGGAGATCTGCCTGCATCTGCAAAGGGAGCTGCCGTTTTTGGAGATTTGCACGCCAGAAGAACTAAAAGAGAAGCTGTTCCTCAAAGAGAACGAGGAAAAAGCGGAAGAAAATTTGAAATAAGAGCATTTTTGTATTATACTTAAAAAGCGAATATATGTTTTCGGAGGAATGGCCATGCCCGGGCAGGAAGAACAAACTTTATATGAGATGAGCGGCTCCGTAGAGCGGGTGATCTTCCGCAATGAAAAGAACCAGTATACGGTGTTGGAACTGAATAACAGCGAGGAACTGGTCACGGTGGTGGGATGTTTGCCATTTGTCAGCGAAGGGGAGGAACTCAAAGTCATCGGAACTTGGACCAGCCACCCTAGCTTTGGTCCCCAGTTTAAAGCACAAGCCTGCGAGCGTTCCCGCCCGGCCACAGCCGCCGCTATCCTGAAATACCTTTCCTCCGGTGCGGTGAAGGGAATAGGGGCGGCTACTGCGGCCCGTATTGTGGAGACTTTTGGAGAGAATGCTCTGGACATCATCGAAAACGACCCGGAACGGCTGGCGCAGGTCAAGGGTGTGACAAAGGCCAAGGCGAAGAAAATTTCCGAGGATTTTAAGCAGGCTAACGGCATCAAGGATGTTATGGTGCGGCTGGGAAAGTACGGCATTACCCCCGAAGAAGCCGTGCGGGTGTGGAAGCGCTACGGCGCGTATGCCGAGGAGTGCATCCGCAAAGACCCCTTTTGCCTGTGCGACGAGGAACTGGATATTGATTTCGCCCGGGCCGATACCATTGCGGCCTCTTTGGAAATGCCACAGGATGATACAGGGCGTGTCCGTGCCGGGCTGATCTATGTCCTGCGGCACAACGCCAATAACGGCCACACTTGTCTGCCTCGGGAGAGTCTGGTACAAGTGGCCTCTCGGATGCTCCAGGTAGAGCCGGATGTAGCGGGCGGTATCTTACGGAGCATGGAGGACACCTTTGATGTACATACCGATATTTTTGGAGAACGGGAGTTTTTGTTCCTGCCTCGGTATTACGAATCAGAAACATATTGCGCCGAGCGGCTGGAAATGATGCTTCGTTACCCGCCCCAGTCTATTGTGGGGGTAGAGGGCTCCATCAAGGAGATCGAGATTCGGGAGGGCATCCACTACGCCCCGGAGCAAAAGCAGGCCATTACCCAGGCGCTGGAAAAGGGGTTCCTTATCCTAACTGGTGGCCCCGGTACCGGTAAAACCACCACCCTGAACGGCATTATCCGTATCTTAAAGGAAAAGGGGGAGACGGTACTGCTTGCCGCCCCCACTGGCCGTGCCGCCAAGCGAATGTCGGAACTCACTGGGGAAGAAGCCAAAACGGTGCACCGGATGCTGCAAGTGCAGTGGGACGAGGCGGATAACCCGGTTTTCAGCCGCAATGAGCAGAACCCTCTGGAATGTGACGCTGTGGTGGTGGATGAGCTTTCTATGGTGGACGCTTCCCTATTTGAGGGGATTCTGCGGGCGCTTCCGCTGGGATGCCGGTTGATTCTGGTAGGGGACTGCGATCAGCTTCCCTCGGTGGGAGCGGGCAATGTGCTGGGGGATCTCATCGCTTCTCAGTTATTCCCTGTGGTGCAGCTCACAGAAATTTTCCGCCAGTCTATGGAGAGTTTGATCGTCACCAATGCCCACCGCATTGTGGCAGGGGAGATGCCACAGTTAAAGGACAAGACCCATGACTTTTTCTTTCTGCCCCTGCGCCGGGCGGAAACCATCAGCAGTACCATTGTGGATTTGTGCGCGCGCCGCCTGCCAGCCAGCTACGGCTATTCAGTGTATCAGGATATTCAGGTGCTCACCCCAGGACGAAAAGGGGAACTTGGTACACAGGAATTAAACCGCCGTTTACAGGAAGCCCTCAACCCGCCGGATAAAGGAAAAAAAGAGCTGAACGTTAACGGCTATCTCCTCCGGGAGGGAGACAAGGTAATGCAGGTGAAGAATAACTATAACCTGCCTTGGAGCCGCAGCGACGGCACCACCGGCGAAGGGGTGTTCAACGGTGATATGGGTATCCTTATTGAGATCGATAAAGCCGCCGGTGCCATTACAGTAGCCATCGACGATAAAATGGTGCTGTATGATATCGACCACGCTGGGGAACTGGAATTAGCCTATGCAGCCACGGTACATAAAAGCCAGGGCAACGAGTTTCAGGCAGTGGTCATGCCCATGTTTCCGGGTCCCAAACAGTTGGAATACCGCAATCTTTTGTATACGGCAGTAACCCGGGCTAAAAATCTATTGATTTTAGTGGGTGAGGAACGGACCGTGCAGGCTATGGTGGCCAATAACCGCAAGACCCGCCGCTATTCCGGGCTGCTCCACTTTTTGGAACGCGGGGCAGAAGGGAAAGGATAACAAGGAGGGATGACCGATGCCAGGTGGAGTTTCTTGGAAAGAAAAGTTGCTTTCCGCTATTTTTCCTTCTCGGTGTGCTATGTGCGGACGGATTACCATGGGTGGCAAGCGGGTCTGTGCCCGGTGTCAGGAGGAAAGTCCGACCCAGGCTCGCTTCCGCAAGCTGGAAGCAGGCAGTTCCGGGATGGAAGTTTTTTGTGTGGCGCCGTATCCCTATAAAGGGCAGGTACGCCGAGCCATTTTGCAATTTAAATTTCGGGGAAAGAGGGAAAAAGCCGCCGGTTTGGCAGAAGCTCTTGTGTTGGCACTGCCACCTCGATGGCAAACGGCAGATGCAGTCTGTTGGGTGCCGCTTTCTGCAACAAGATTGGAGGAGCGGGGCTATGACCAGTCGGAGTTGTTGGCTCGAAAAGTGGCAAAGACTATCGGCCGTCCCTGCCGCAAACTGCTCATAAAGATACAGGAGAATCAGGTGCAGCACAGCTTGCGCCGGGAGGAAAGAATAAAAAATGTGCAGGGCGTATATCAAGCCGACTCCCATCGAATACACGGCAAACGAATTTTAATTATTGACGATATTGTTACCACCGGCTCCACCTTGGGAGAATGTGCCGGGGAATTATATCGGGCAGGAGCCGTAGAGGTACACTGTGCGGCAGCGGCAAGTGCAGAAGGCGATTGGGATTATGAATCCTGAGAAAGGAAAGGACTATGGATAAAATAAAAGTGGCAATGGAGGAACTGGCTGGTCAAGAGCCGGTCAGGGTGATCCTCAGCAAACCCAAAATGAAGAGCAACGAGTGCAAAAAGGTGGACATTCACCGGTATCGGGATTTTTATCAGGCGGAGCGTCAGGTGGGCAAACAGATGTTTCACGATAATATCCCCTTTTCCGGGTTGGCGGAGTATATTTGCGCCAAAGTACCGGAGGAATACCGACAGATCAATGCCTTTACTCAGTCTCAGGAATGGATGGTTTCGGTGACAAAAAAGGGCGAACCCTTTGTGACCAAAAAGAAGCTGAAAACCCCGGTAAAGGTGCGAAAAACTCACAACCGAGAGAAAAACTATGTTCTCCGGGAAGGAGAACCCATCCCGCCGCTGGTGGATATGGGGGTCTTTACCAATGAGGGCAAAGTGGTGGCCTCCATGCAGGATAAATTCCGGCAGATCAACCGGTTTATTGAAGCAGTAGACGATTTGGTGTCTAAAACCCATGCCACCCAGCTGCACGTCATTGATTTTGGCTGTGGGAAAGGGTATCTCACTTTCCTGCTGTATTATTATCTCACCCAAGTGAAAAAGCTGGAGGCCCATGTGGTGGGCATTGATCTGAAGGCAGAGGTGATGGAGCACTGCCAGAAAACCGCCGCTAAATATGGGTATGACGGTATGGAGTTTTTGTGCCAGGATATCCGCACCTATCAGCCGGATTTCACCCCGGACATCATCGTTTCCCTTCACGCCTGCGACATTGCCACAGATTTTGTCCTGTATCATGCGGTAAAGTGGGGAGCGAAAATGATTTTCTCCATGCCCTGCTGCCAGCACGAGCTAAACGGACAGATGGAGTCGGAGGAGTTCGCCATTCTCACCCGATACGGCCTTTTGCAGGAGCGGGCAGCGGCGCTGTTTACCGACGCTATCCGGGGAAATCTTCTCACTGTCAGCGGCTACCGGGTGCAAATCATGGAGATTGTCAATCCGGTGGACACTCCCAAGAACATCATGATTCGGGCAGAAAAGGGAGGGATATCCTCAGCAGCCCGGGAAAAGGCTATGGCAGAGGTGGAGCGGCTGCAAAACACCTTCCATCTTTCCAATACCATGTATCGGTTACTACAGGGAAAAGAAGAATAATAGAAAAGACCATGCAGAGGAAAGTTTCTGCATGGTCTTTTTCGTTATTATTAGATAAACCCAAAGCTGCCTTCCGCGGTGCATTCCACCACAGCGCCCAGTTCTACCGAAATTTGATTTCCGGCAGTTACTGTGCGGTCGGAAACTTCCGAGTGTACTGTGATATTTTTAACTGCTCCCCTTCGGCGGGCTTCTTCTAAAGCTGAGGCGGACGCCTCTTTTTCTGCTAGGGCAATCGCTTCTTCTTTTTCTTCGGCATCCAGAATCCGGTCTTTTCCATAGACGAAATATCGGGATTCACCATCATCGTTTTCACGGCGCTTTATGGGAACCCGGCAGGAAGCCCGAATTTTCCCAGCTAATGCTCCTACGGCATTGGCTACCTCTGCGTTTTCAGGAATCACACAGCGAGTGTGAAGGCGTTTTGCCACTTCTTCCAGAAAAATGTGGGTAGGCGCACCGATACCAATGAGGGGCGGTACTGTAGAAAATGAAAAATCCAAAAGAGCGGGTTGGAAATCCGGGCAGGTGTTTTCCCAGCTTTTTTCAATGAGAAAGTCGATGCCGGGCATCCGGGTTTCGTCCAGTTCCCCATAACGGCGTTTGAGCAAAATTGCTACGATATTGGTGTAAATCTTTTTGCAGATCATATCATACACATCGCTGCAAAGCTGTTCCAATGTACGCCCGGTACATAGAGCTACAAACCGGGCAGAATATTCGGCCGCTTCCGTGCAGTAGCCGGAAAAATCCCCTTTAAGGTGCATAATGTCGGTGGGGGTAAGGCCGGCGCGAATTACTACGCCCTCTGATTCCAGCCGTTCGGTATGGAGGTTATATAAATCTGTTCCCGCAGCCTGTGCAGCATCAGAAAGAATCAAAGGACTTTTTTCCAAAGCGCGGCATAGGGCGATTTCTTGAGCAGAGTACCGTCCATCTGCCGGAACCTTTTTTACCAGTGTATAAAACTCATGCAACAGCTTGGTGTGTGAGTGCTCTCGATTAGCCACCTGCTGCAAAGCAGGGAGGATTTCCGGATGTTCTTTTGCCAGTAGGGAAATGGGAACGATTCTTCGGGAACCCAATTCCAGTTCTCCATTTGCGGTATGCCGAATAGCAGTATCCCCGCCCAAAGCAAAGGTGTC
Source organism: uncultured Clostridia bacterium (assembly GCA_944380795.1). Lineage (GTDB taxonomy): Bacteria > Bacillota > Clostridia > Oscillospirales > Acutalibacteraceae > Heritagella_A. The sequence goes on from CALWIS010000099.1 coordinate 12,590, forward strand.
GATGTCCAGCCCTTTGACGAAGGTGCGCCACTTTCCCACACAGATACCGTTTTCCGACTGTACCGGCCGGGAATTTTCCAACAGGGCAATATCCGTGGTGGTGCCGCCCATATCTACAATAATGCCTTCCTTTTCTCCGGTAAGGGCCAGCCCGCCCATAGCGCTGGCGGCAGGGCCGCACACCAACGTTTCTACCGGGCGCTGGGCGGCGAATTCTTCCGACATCAGGCTGGAATCACTGCGCATGATGACCACTTCTGCATGGATGTTCCGATCTTCCAGTGCTTTGTGGATGGCTTTGATAAAATCTTGAATAATAGGGATAAGGCGAGCATTTAAGAGCGTACTGGCTCCCCGCTGTAAGGAGTTCAAGTCAGAAAACAGTTCTCCGGAAATAATCACCGGCACCCCGTATTCTTTTTCCAGCTTCTCTCGGGCTTTTTTCTCCAGCACTGCGCCATTGTTCATAGCATAAATCTCCACCAGCCCGATGGAGTCTGCATCCTGCAAGAAAGGACGGCTGTTTTGGAGAAATTCCTCCCAGTCCGGCTCCTGGTTTACTTGCCCTGAAAAAGTGGTGTCGGCGTCGCAAAAATAGATTTCATCCCCGTCCGGCAGACCGTATTTTTTTCCCGATTCCCGCACTACCTTGGGGTAGAGTCCCATACATACCAGCTTAGCCCGCCCACCCTTATTTTCCACGCAGGCGTTGGTGGCCAGCGTGGTGGAAAGGGCTACTACGGAAATCTTGGGGAACTGTTCCTTTGGCAGACCATCCAATGCGTTGCTGATACCAATAGAAAGATCCTGGGGAGTGGTCAGCGCTTTTGCTTTTGCTAAAATCCGATGGGAGTTTACCTCATAAATCACCGCGTCAGTGCAGGTGCCGCCGGTGTCAATACCAATACCTAATTTCATGTCCGGTTCCGTCCTTTATTAAGAAAAGTATATTCCTAATCATAGTCCTCAAACCGGGCAGGATATAGCAATTTATTGACAAGAATTTGGAAAATCCTTTCTATATGAAAAGTTGCTCAAAAATCAATAGCATGATCTCGAGGCATATCCACACCTTTCCAGATTTTCCGGGCAGTCCAGTCCTCCTCCGGAGAGTTCCAAAAATCATCCTGCGGAGCGAGGCCCAGAGGGAGAAATACCGCAGAGCATAAGTACAGACTCCCCCGGTTGATGTATCCTTCCGCCAGACTGGGTTGATTGCCATAAACGCCAGGCAACAGCCAACCTTTTTCATCAAAGAGGGTGGGAGCTTCCATGACCCGCTCAATCACTGCTGTCAGGGCACAGCGCACCTGCGCGGGAGAGACTTCCTCGGGCAGGAAGTGCTGAAGCGCTGCCTGTGAGAGCAGTTGAAAGGCTCCGAACCGGTAACAGATAGAACGTCCAAGGATGGGGTAGGTGCCGTCGGGGGCGATTAGGCGTTCCAAAACAGCTGCATACCGTGCTGCCCGGCCCGTCACTTTTTCCTGTAAATCGGCAAATTCTGGCCTCAGAGGGGAAAGAGTGCGCAGTACATCCAGATACATGGGCTGGATGACAAAGCTGTTATAATAATCCCAGTGGAATTCCATTCCGTCTCCATATACGCCGTCCCCTTTGTACCACTCTTCAAAGGTACGCACCGCATAGGCCACCCGAGTCAGGTCATAATCCTCTGCTCCTAACCGGTATAGGCCAGCCTCTACCATGGCACTAAAGAAAATCCAGTTACAGGAATAAGGCACGATTTTGCGGGAAGAACGCAGAGCGCAGATGAGGTTTTCCCGTACCCTACTGTCTAGCGGGTCAATGAGGGCTTTTGGAGCCCGCAGCAGCCCATGGCACAAAAAAGCCGCATCCACCAAGGGTTGGTCGTCTCCATCAAAATACATGAAGTCCGGAGAATGGGGGTCAGTAGCCGCATCCAGTGCTTCCAACGCCATATGGGCATAGCGGCTGCGCAGGGCTTCTTCCTCTGAAGAAAGCCCCTCTGCGTCCAGCCAAGGGGCAATGCCGCAAAGAGTACGGCCAAAGGCCTCCAACATGGCATATTTAGCACGCTCTTTATGAAATTCTACCGGCAGTTCCTGGTGCAGTTCCCGGCGGGAAAGGCTTTCCAGCACCGGATGTGCGATTTTTATAAGGGAATCCACCCAAATGCTTCTCTGTTCCAAACCAGTCATGATACAACCTCCCAAAATAGGATTATTTATCATGAGTATAGCACATAAAATTCACGAAAGCGAGGCGGTTTTTGCGCTTGTTCTGCAAAAATTGTGTTGTTTTATTTGACGGAAACAGGAGGAAATGATTGTTTTATTGGACGATTGACAATTGTTTCTGTTTCGAATAAGGTAGTATGCAAGGGAAAATCTCAAAAGTTTATAGTAAGGAAGTGTTTGTATTGTATAAAAAGGATGCAGCAGCAATGACCCCTCCTATGGGATGGAACAGCTGGGACTGTTATGGCCCAGCAGTCAACGAGGAGCAGCTTTTGGGCAATGCAGCCTATATGGCAGAACATTTGAAGAAATACGGCTGGCAGTATGTGGTGTGTGACATCCAGTGGTCAGAGCCCAACGCCGGAAAAGAAGGCTGGGATTATATCCCCTTTAACCCTCTGTGTCTGGATGAATACGGGCGTCAAATTCCGGCAGAGAACCGCTTCCCTTCCGCTGCCAACGGGCAAGGCTTTAAGCCCATCGCAGATAAGATCCACGAAATGGGCCTAAAATTCGGCATCCATATTATGCGCGGCGTGCCGCGTTTGGCAGTGCACCAGCAGCTCCCGGTACTGGGCAGCAATACCACCTGCAACCGTATTGCATTGGAAAATTCGATGTGCAAGTGGAATTCCGATATGTATGGAGTGGACTACCGTAAACCGGGCGCACAGGAATATTACAATTCCATTTTCGATCTGTACGCCTCCTGGGGCGTGGATTTTGTCAAGGTGGACGATATCTGTAACACTAATCTGTATATCGATAATCCCTATTCCGCTGAGAAGGAAATTGAAATGATTCGGAAAGCCATTGACCAGTGTGGGCGGGAGATGGTGTTGAGTCTTTCTCCCGGACCGGCGGTTATCGAAAAAGCATGGCATCTGCGGAAAAACGCTAATATGTGGCGGATTACCGATGATTTTTGGGATCAGTGGCCGCTGCTTCTGCATATGTTCGAGCGCTGCGAGGTGTGGCAGCGGCAGGTTTCTCCCGGTTGCTGGCCGGATTGCGATATGCTCCCTCTGGGTCATATCCGTATTACCGACGACGGTAAGGGGCACATGACCCATTTCACTCGCGAAGAGCAGGTCACGATGATGACCCTGTGGACGATTTTCCGTTCTCCTCTCATCATGGGCGGTGAAATGCGGGATAACGACGAGTGGACTCTCTCACTCCTTACCAACGAAGAGGTGCTCCGGGTGCTGAACCATTCCAGCGGTGCGGAGCAGATCATGCGTGACGAGGAGAAAGCGGCCTGGGTGAGCCGTGACGAAGACGGCGCGGTGTATGCAGCGCTGTTTAACCTTTCCGAAAAGCCCAGTACCGTAAAAGTACTGCTGGAAGAACTGGGCTGTGAGGGTAGCTTCCGTGTGCGTGATCTCTGGAACCATAAGGATTTGGGAGAGACAGCAGAGGAAGTCTGCGCAGAGCTGCTGCCTCATGGAGCGGCGCTGTACCGATTGGAAAAGATGTGAATTCCCTTTTTCTTGACAAGATGAAAGGAAAAGATTATACTAAGAAAAAATAAGAATAAAGCTGGGGTGCCGCAAAAAGGGCGGCTGAGAGGGCAAACGGCCTAACCCATTGAACCTGTTGGTTAGTACCATCGTAGGGAAGCTGATAATTCTGTGTAGGATAACAATGTTTTAGAGCATAGAGCCGGTTCCCAAAATGGGGACCGGCTTTTGTCATACTTGGAGGTGGTTTGGTGAAGTGGAACGGAAAGCAGATCGCACTGGAAACTCCTATCACCGTGTTGGAGTTTTTGCAGCAGCAGGGCTATAACGCTCAGCGCGTGGCGGTAGAGCGCAACGGAGAGATC
>CALWIS010000100.1 GCA_944380795.1 uncultured Clostridia bacterium
CCGGAATACATCATTTGTGACGAGCTGGGGGGCGGGGAGGACGCTCAGGCGGTGGAAGCCGGGATGTTCTCCGGCGCGGTGATGATCGCTACCGTCCACGCAGGAAGCCGGGAGGAGCTTATTCGCCGCCCGGTGTGCAGGCGGATGCTGGAAACCGGAGCCTTTGGCTATGTGGCGCTGCTATATGGCAGAAGGCAGCCGGGAAAAATTGCGGGGCTGTATAAGGCGGGTGATTTGCTTGGTCAAGATCATGGGACTGCTTCTGCTGGCAGCGGCTTGTGCCGGTATCGGGCTGGCGGAGTCGCGTAAGCTCAGCGACCGGGAAAAGCAGTTGGAGGGCTTTTTGCGGTTCCTCACAGCGGCCCAGGCGGAAATCCGCTACAGCTTCCTCCCGGTGGGGGAACTGGTGATTTCCCATCGGCACAGTATCCCGCTGCTGGAAGCCTGCGCCCGGCTGCTGGAGGAGGGCAAGCCCTTTCAGCAGGCGTGGAAGCAGGCGTCCCAAACCGCAGGGCGAAAGGACGCCGGTTTTTTCCAGGCCTTTGGCCGAGAATTGGGTACCACTGATATGGAAGGGCAAATGTCCCACCTGCAATTATACCGGGAACTGACGGCTTCCAGACTCAAGGAAGCGTCGGGAGACCGGGAGAAAAAAGGAAGGCTCTACCGCCAGCTGGGCATATTCGGCGGCATCGCCCTGGCGCTGGTGCTGTGGTAAAAGGCGGGGACAGCGCCGGAAAGGAAACAGAAAATGGATATTGACCTGATTTTTAAAATTGCCGCTATCGGGATTATCGTGGCGGTACTCAACCAGCTTCTCATCCGCTCCGGCCGGGAGGAGCAGGCCATGATGACCACCCTTGCCGGTCTCATCGTCGTGTTGATGATGGTGATTCAGCAGATCGACACCCTGTTTGAGACCATCAAGTCCATTTTTGGGCTGTAGCCATGGATATTGCAGTGATTGGGGGGCTGGCGCTGGCGGCGGCGGCGCTGTGCGCCCTTTTGAGAAGGTATCACACCGAGTATGCCCTCATGGTCAGCGTGGGAGCCGGGCTGCTCATCGGCTGGCAGATGCTTTCCTCTCTATTCCCAGTGGTGTCGGAGATCAACGAGATGGTGCGGCGGGCAGGAATCGGGGAGGAATACGGTGCTATTCTCCTCAAGGTGGTGGGCATCTGCTTTTTGGCCCAGTTTGCCGGGGATGCCTGCCGGGACGCCGGGGAGAGCGCCCTTGCCTCCCGGGTGGAAACAGCGGCGCGGCTGGCCATGACCGCCGCCGCCCTGCCCCTATTCCGGCAGTTGGCGGAAACCGCATTGGGATTGATCAACGGGGGGACGTAAAAGATGAAGCGTACCATACGGGCCTTGGTTTGGCTTTGCTGTTTACTGGCGGTTTTTGCCCTGCCGGTGCTGGCAGAAGAAACGGAGGATTCCTGGAATCAGGAGGAATTTTATGAGGAACAGATGGAGGAGAGCGGGGCCCAGAGTTTGATGGACAGCCTGCCGCCGGAAACCCAGGAGCTTCTCCGGGAGCTGGGAATAGAAAGCCCCGATTGGCAGACGTTGTCTGCGGTGGAGCCCACCAGTTTTTTTGCCCGGATGGGAGAGATGCTCTTCCAGGGGCTTCCCCAGACCGCGGGAGCCGCTGCCGCCCTACTGGGAATTATGGTACTCTGTGCCTTTACCAGTGGTCTTCGCATCTCCTTTGGCTCCCGGCAGACAGAGCAGGCGGTGGCTATTGTGGGCACCCTCAGCGCCTGCGCGGTTATCGCTTCGCCGGTGTTGTCCTGCATTCAGCAGGCTTCGGTGCTCATTGAGGGGGCGGGGGCGTTTTTGTTGGCGGGTGTCCCCGTGATCGCGGGCATTATGCTGGCCTGCGGACAGCCGGTTTCCGCCGGGGGCTGGTCGGTGTTCCTCATTGCCGCTGGCAATGGGGTGTCGTTCCTTTCCGCCACGGTACTTTTGCCGGTGATGAACATTTTTCTGGCGTTCTCGCTGGTTTCCTCTGTCTCGCCCCAGATTCGGCTGGACGCCCTGTGCAGCGCCTTTGCCAAGTGTGTCCGCTGGGTGCTCACCACCGTGGTTACAGTGTTTTGCAGCCTGCTTTCCGCCCAGAGCCTCATCGCCGCTTCTGCCGACAACGCCACCACCAAAGCAGCCAAAATGGCGGTGGGGTTTGTGCCGGTGGTGGGCAGCGCTTTGGGGGATGCGGTGGGCACCGTGCAGGAGTGTTTAAAGCTGCTGCGCTCCGGGGTAGGCGGGTTTGGCCTGTTGGCGGCTTTGTGCCTGTTTTTGCCGGTGATTATTCAGTGCATCCTCTGGATTTTCTGCTGCACATTATGCGGCGCGGCAGGGGAAGTGCTGGGGCTTTCCGAGATCACCGGGGTGCTCAAGGCTTCCTCCCAGGTATTGCAAACGCTGCTGGCTATCCTTATCAGCTGCGGTGTGGTGATGCTGGTGGCCGCTGTGCTGGTAATGAGAGGAGGCGGCGGATGATGGGGGAGGTGCGCACCTGGGCGGCGGCCATCTGCCTCACGGTGCTGGCGTCGGCCTTACTGCGGATGCTTTGCCCGGAGGGGAACTTTTCCCGGCTACTGCGGGTGATTTTGGGAGCCTTTGTGCTGTGTGCGGTTTTGAAGCCTGTACAAAACCTTTGGGGAATGTCGTGGGAACAGGGGGAGTATCAGGATGCCATGGCCCAGGCCGAAGCGTATGAGGAACAGACAGAAGGGGCCTACACGGCGGTGGTAGAGGAGTCGGTTCGGAGCCTGATTGCCGCCGAATTAGCAGAAAATGGATTTTCTTTTACAAAAATAAGGGTAGAGACGGATACCGGAGAGGATGAGCGCATAATAATGAAACAGATACAGGTTACGCTCACTAACGGTCAGGATGCAGAAAAGGCGAGGCTCCTGTTACAGGAATCCCTTGGTCTGGAAACGGAGGTAACCGCCGATGAAAACCGATAACGCCGCTGGATGGATGCAAAAGCTGGCCGGTAACGACCGTGCCCGCAGATGGATTTTGATTTTAGGCATCGCCGGGATCGCGCTTTTGTTTCTTTCTGGATTTTTCGGACAGAATACAGAGAAGGAGGAGGAGAAGGAAGAAACTATTATCAGTTCGGAAGAATACGCCCAAGGATTGGAACAGAATCTTCTGGAGATCATCCGGGCCATTACCGGAGAGGAGGATGCACAGGTGATGGTAACGCTGGAAAGCGGCGCCCAACAGGTGTATGCCACGGAAGAAAAGCAGAGTGCCGGGAGTACCGAGGAGCAGTCCGATAACACCACGGTGCGGTCGGAGAGCAGCGACGACAGGGAAACCAGTTATATTCTGGTAAAGGGCTCTGACGGTTCCCAGAAGGCGCTGTCGGTTACAGAACTCTCCCCGGAGGTGCGGGGAGTGGTGGTGGTGTGTGGCAATGGCCAAGACCCGCAGTTAGAGCAGGATATTATCAACGCGGTGACCACCGCGCTTCAGATTTCATCCACACGGGTATGTGTGGTAGGCAGGGGGTAATCACATGAAATTCATTGGATTTTTTGGAAAAGGCAAGGATGCTGCAGAGCCGGTGTTGGAGTATCATCCTCCCTGTGAGGGACAGCCGGAGGAGGAAGAGCCTGTGATGATTCACCGCAGACAGCCCATGGCTTGGAACGGCACCGAGGAGCCGGAGGAAAGCGACGAACCCCAGGAGGAGATGGAGCAGTTTTCGGAGGATGAACCCGGATTGCCCGCAAAACCCCGGGAAAGCCGCCGGGGGAAGCGGCGGATGGTAACAGCGGCGCTGGTGATGGCCCTTGGTGCGGCGGTATATCTCAACTGGCAGTTTTCCGGCAATCAGGAGCTTTTGGCCAGCGATACCCTGAACTCCGAAAAGGAGATGGGCACTGCCCAGCTGGTAAACGGCGACGCGGAGGAGACAGATGCCTCTGCCGCCGAGGAGGAGGAATCGGTATTCACCCAGGCAAAGCTCTCCCGGCAAAAGGCCCGGGATGAGGCGGTGGAAATGCTGGAGGAAGTGATCAAGGATTCCGAAAGCAGCGCGGAAGCCAAAAAGGAGGCGGTAGCACAATCGGCGGTCATTGCCCAGAATGTGCTGAAAGAAAATAATATCGAAAATCTCGTCAAGGCCAAAGGCTATTCCGACTGCGTAGCGGTAATCCAGGACGACGAGTGCAGCGTGATTGTGGGGGGGAAGCTGGAAAATTCCAGCGATGCCGTGGTGATTCAGGATATTGTGGTGAGCCAGACCTCCTTTGCTCCGGAAAAAATCAAAATAATTGAGGGGAAATAGTTTGCTCCGCCGTTAAAATGTGGTATACTATAATGCACAGTGGAGCTTGACAGAAGAACAGACGGCCTGCCTTGGCAGGCGTATGATTGCACAAAACAGGCTCTCCTTATCGGGAGAGCCTGTTTTGTATCATTGGTATCCTGCCCTCCGCTTGGAGGGCTTTTTTCTGTCAAAAACTATCTCCCACGGAGGATTTATGAAACGTCGTGAAGCGAGAGAGCAGGCCTTTATCTTGGCCTTTGAGCAGACGATCAATAACGAAAGCATCCAGCATATCATCGACGCCGCCGGTATGAGCCGGGACCTCATCGCCGATGATTTTGCCGAAAAGCTGGCCATGGGCGTGGAGGAGCACCGGGAGGAGCTGGACGAGATCATC
>CALWIS010000101.1 GCA_944380795.1 uncultured Clostridia bacterium
AGCGAGAAGAAAGCCTGTATTTTCAATGGTTTTTTTTTTTTTTTTTGTATCTTCTCATGTCTCCATATAAGTTGATTTTGTAAAGTTGGGCACCATTTTAACACCACAAATAAGGCAATACACAGAGACATAGGGCGATGTTATTATGCCCACAAAGGTAATTTAGGACAACCTTTTTTACATCTTCATGTTAGGCATTAGAGTGCTTATATTCCTTGCAGAAAAGGCAGTATAAGCACTAAAACTGATGAGGTAAGGTGTTTATACCTTTTTCCTCAAAAACACTCTTTAACTGCGTAACATTTCAAAGCAAGTTGCTACCTGTTCAGATTATCCTTTCCCTTCTGTTCCTTTACAAAAAGTTCCGTAGCAAGCATAGGAAAGGGGTACCCTTTCCGTAAAAATCATTCGTTTTCGTCCGCGACAGAATGAGATTTTTTGGCTTGTTGAGAATATCCCAAACCCATATCAAACTGGAATTTTGCGCATTATGTCATTGTTCAAATCTGGTCTCCAACTGGCCGCAAAGCATGGTGGAAAAACCAAATTTCTCATAAAAACAGCGTAGTTTTTCTTCTCCATATATTACAGAAATCATATAGATGCCTCTTGCCTTGATTTCTGATATCGCCCTGTTCATAAGCTCTGTACCTATGCCTTTTCCCTGGAATTCAGGTGCAACCATAACATCCTGAATGTAAGCATCAGTCACATTGTTGCTAACAACATTCAAAAATCCTATCATTTTTCTGTTTTCCGTACATATGATACTGAAAAGATTATCCATTTGGGGATTTGACATCATTGCTTTTAATTCATTCCATCCAACACTTTTTCGCAGATGGATCATTTGGTCTATATCAAATTTTTTACATATTGAGTACTGCATATAAATGTCCTCCGACTTCAAATTTGCCACTTTGTATGTTTATATTATAGCACCTATATATAAATTTTTCTATTATTCCCTTGCGTTTGTATGAAGTAGCAAGAGCCAGCCGCCCTCGTCAACGGTCAAGATGAACGTCGCATAAATGCGCTGCCGTTGACAAGTGCGCCTGCCCCTGCTTGCGTGGTAACCAAGAGAGCAAAAACAACGGGTGTTTCGCTCTCGAACAATATGTTTTTCTTATATCTGCCCGTATCGTTTTATATCGCCATAGCAAATCCGGGTACCATTTGGGCACCAAAGCGGTAAAAATTCTTATTATTTCGATTACCACAATCTTTGGAATAGCCTGTATTTGCAAGGCTTTTCACAGTTTAAGCTATTTTTAGAGAGCAAAATCAAATACTATTTTTTTTAGAAGAAGGCCAACTTTTACAGAAGATCTCTGATAAAGCCTTTCTTTTTCCTTACATCCTGCGGTATTTTTTTACCTTCTTCAGCTTTTTCTTTTTCCGGTTATAGATCAACGCCAATACAATATAAACCACCAAAAGCAGTACGATCAGGCCCACAATCCCCAAAAACCATTTAGAGGTCACCACAGATTCGATCTGGCTCAAAGTATGCAGGGCGTTGCTGCGTTCCACAGATTCGGCAGCTACCAAGTCGATGGTGGTAAGCTCCTGACCAGCATAACTCAGCGTAGCCGTGCCGATCTTTTCCCCTTTTTGCACAGGGGCTTCTATGGATTCCGGCAGATCCGTTGTTACCACGATACTGCTGGGCTTTACACTATTGGGCAAGATGGTATTAAAATCTTGGGCCGCCTCCACTAGCAGAGTATCCTTGTTCCATGCAAACTTGAGTTCTACCTCACCCTGAGGATCTCCTTGGGCCACTACCGAAGTCATGCTCAGATTATCAAACGCCCATTCATACAGGTTGCGGCTATCCAGCATTTCGCCATGGTGGTTGGGCTCTCCATTTTTGTCATAATACGGACATCCCATAGCTACGCACAAATAGCTGTATCCATTTTTCACAGCTGTCGATACCAAACAATAACCTGCCTCATCGTGGGAACCGGTCTTGATTCCCTGCGCATACCGGTAATAGTACTCTCCCCCGTCGATATTCTGGTTCAGCATCCGGTTGGTAGAATACACGGTACGGGGTTCACTGCTCTTATTGGTGGCTCGCAAGGTGTAATATAACTGGTTAGTGATCTTGGTAAACTCCGGCAGCTCCAAAGCATATTCCGTAATCTTCACCATATCATTAGGAGTGGTATAGTGGTTCTCATCGTGAAGCCCGTGGGGGTTGGCAAAGTGGGTATCCTCGCACCCCAGCTCTTCCGCCTTCTCGTTCATCATGTCTACAAACTTGTGCCAGTCTCCGCCGCCCACATACTCTGCCAGCACCAATGCCGCGTCGTTGCCGGAGGGCACCATCATCAGGTTCAATAACTCTAAAATCGAGAGTTCTTCCCCCTCGATAACACCAGACATAGAACTCCCGGTGCCGGTAAGCTCTTGATTGATATTGGGGCTCACAGTGGCCTTGGTATTTTCCAGATCTTCTACATGGTCGCATACCACCACATAGGTCATAATCTTGGTAATAGAGGCGGGCTCCAATCGTTCATCCGCATTTTTTTCAAATACGGTAGTCCCGGTGTCCAAGTTCACCAGCACAATACCTTCACTTTCCAAATCGAAATCTACGGTAAACGTTGCTGCTTCTGCCTGTAAAAAACTGGAAGATACCATGCAGCAGCAAACTGCAAGGCACAGCAGGCTCCCCAGGAATTTTCGTATTTTTTTCATGGAACTTTCTCCTTTGGTGTGGTATGATAATTTCAGGTGGTTTTATAGCCATCCTGCTCTTTAATTTTATGTGTAATCTTTAGTATATCAGTTAATGCTTTCTTTGGAAAGCCCCATTTTCCATATTACTGCCATTTATTTTTCGACAGAATTCGGGGAGTTTTACCACTCTCAGACTCTTTTACCACAGGAGGTACTTTTTATGATCTACATTACCGGCGATCTCCATGGAGATCTCTCCCGTTTGGAAACCTTTCGGATGCGCCGCTTAAAGCGGGGAGATATTCTTCTTGTGTGTGGGGATTTCGGATTTCTATGGAATAACAGTGAAGAAGAGAAAAAAGCCCTAGAAAAGCTTTCTAAAAAGAAATATACCATTGCTTTTATAGACGGTACCCATGAAAACTTCGACCTGCTGGAAAGCCTGCCGGTGGAGGAGTGGAACGGTGGGCAGGTTCACCGAGTGCGGGATAATATCTTCCATTTGATGCGGGGCGGTGTGTTCACCCTGGAAGGCAAAACCTTTTTTGCCTTTGGCGGGGGCGAAAGCCCCGAAAAACAGATGCGTATTGAGGCAGGCTGCTGGTGGGAACAGGAAATGCCCAGCACCGAAGAAATGAAGCAGGGTGTAGAGAACCTGCGGCAGCACGACATGAACGTGGAATACCTTATTACTCATACCCCCTATCCCGGAGCCGGACGCCGTTTGGACGACCCCCGAGAGCGCACCCAGCTGGAAGCCTATTTTGATGAGATCCACAAAACGGTAAAATATAAAAAGTGGTATTTCGGTTCCCTTCATGTAGACCGGAACTATACCTCCCGTCATACCGCTGTATTCGAAGCCTTGCTCCGGGTGGAATAAGGCTTTTTTGTGCCGCGTTTTCCCAAGGGGCTGGTGTTGACTTTTGTTGTCTGACAAGTTATAATGTGATTATACAACATCGGACAACACCTTAAAGGAGGGTCTCTTTTGAATAGCGATGCAGTAACAAAAGGCGTAAAGAGCGCCACCCACCGGGCCCTGTTTAATGCTCTGGGCTTTACCCAAGAAGAGTTGGAGCGCCCGCTGGTCGGTATCGTCAGTTCTCAGAACGACATCGTTCCCGGACATATGAATCTGGATAAAATTGTGGAAGCCGTTAAAACCGGCGTCTCCATGGCAGGCGGCACCCCCATCGTGTTCCCCGCTATTGCCGTGTGCGACGGTCTGGCCATGGGGCACCAGGGCATGAAGTACTCCTTGGTAACCCGTGACCTGATTGCTGACTCCACCGAGGCTATGGCCATGGCCCATGCCTTTGACGCTTTGGTCATGGTTCCCAACTGTGATAAAAACGTGCCCGGTCTGCTTATGGCAGCGGCCCGGCTGAATATTCCCTGCATCTTTGTCAGCGGCGGCCCCATGCTGGCCGGCACTGTAGACGGCTGCAAGGTGAGCTTTTCCAGCATTTCCGAGGCGGTAGGCGCCTATAATGCCGGAAAGATCAACGACGATAAGCTTCTGGAATTTGAAAACAAGACCTGCCCCACCTGTGGTTCCTGCTCCGGTATGTACACCGCCAACTCCATGAACTGCCTCACCGAGGTATTGGGCATGGGTCTGCCCGGCAACGGCACCATCCCGGCAGTCTACTCTCAGCGCATCCGGCTGGCAAAGCACGCCGGTATGCAGATCATGGAACTGATCCGCAAAAACATTCGTCCCCGGGATATCATGACCGAGAGCGCTTTCCGCAACGCCCTTACCATGGATATGGCCCTGGGGTGCAGCACCAACAGCATGCTCCACCTGCCCGCCATCGCTCATGAAGCCGGCATCGAATTGAATGTGGATATCGCCAACGCCATCAGCGACAAGACCCCAACCTGTGCCACCTGGCCCCTGCGGGCCCCCACCACATGGAGGATCTTAACGAAGCTGGCGGCGTGTATGCCGTAATGAAAGAAATCAGCAAACTGGGCTTGCTGGACCTGGACAACATCACCTGCACCGGCAAAACGGTAGGCGAGAATATCGCCAATAGCGTCAACAAGAACCCGGAGGTTATCCGTCCTGTGGAGAACCCCTACAGCACCACCGGCGGTATCGCCGTGCTCCGGGGCAACTTGGCCCCCGACTCCTGCGTGGTAAAGCGCTCGGCTGTCGCGCCGGAGATGTTGCGCCACTCCGGCCCGGCTCGGGTGTTTGACTGCGAGGAGGACGCTCTGGCAGCCATCAACGGCGGCAAGATCGTGCCTGGCGACGTGGTAGTCATCCGGTATGAAGGCCCCAAGGGCGGCCCTGGTATGCGGGAGATGCTCAACCCCACCTCCGCTATTGTAGGCCGCGGCCTGGGCAGCACCGTTGCCCTCATCACCGACGGCCGGTTCTCCGGCGCTACCCGCGGCGCAGCCATTGGTCATGTTTCCCCCGAGGCGGCAGTAGGCGGCCCCATTGCCCTAGTAGAGGAAGGGGACACCATCTCCATCGATATTATGGCAAACACCATCCAGCTGGAGATCTCCGACGAGGAAATGGCCAAGCGCAAAGCCGCCTGGAAACCCCGTCAGCCCAAGATTACCACCGGATATCTGGCCCGGTATGCGGCGCTGGTCACCTCCGGCAACCGCGGAGCCATTTTGGAAGCAAAATAAAATCCTTGCGGGATACAAAAACAGGCAGAAGCCGGGATTCCGGTTTCTGCCTTTCTTCTCTTATTTAGCGCTTATTCCAAAATCCGGCCATCGGTAGAAATGGTCACCACCTGCCAGGGGATAAATTTCCCGCTGTTTTGCAGCGCTCGCTTGGCGGCCTGTTCCAACCCGCCGCAGCAGGGAACCTCCATGCGCACAATGGTTACACTCTGGATATCATTATTCCGAATGATATCCGTCAGCTTTTGGGAATAATCCACCCCGTCCAGCTTTGGGCAGCCTACCAGGGTGATGTGTCCTTTGATAAAACGCCGGTGGAAATCCCCATAGGCATAGGCGGAGCAGTCCGCTGCAATGAGCAGCTTTGCCCCGTCAAAATACGGGGCGTTTACCGGTACCAGCTTGATCTGTACCGGCCACTGGGAAAGCTGGCTGGCCATCGGGGTGTCGTCCTCTCTCCGGCATGCCTCCTCTTCCCGGTGCAAACTCCGAGACTGGCTGCCTGGGCACCCACAGGGCAGCGGGTCCTGCTGCGCTGCTTTTTGCTGCTTATTCGCCAACACAGCGGCTTCGTCATAGGCGGCGGCCTCCCGCTCCGTAAAAGTAATGGCGCCGGTGGGGCAGGCCGGCAGGCAGTCTCCCAAGCCGTCGCAGTAATCGTCTCGCAGAAGCTTGGCTTTGCCGTTCACCATACCGATGGCCCCTTCGTGGCAGGCCTTGGCACAGGCGCCGCAGCCGTTGCATTTTTCTTCGTCAATATGGATAATCTTTCGAATCATGTTTGTTCCTCCATTCCAGCCGGTGCTCCGGCGACAATATTACAATGTTTGTCGTGCTTTTATGGCCTTAGTGTATCACAGTTTTCCGAGTAAGTATGTTGTTTTAACCACAAATTTAAAAAATTGCAAACAAAAACAGCAGACAATCCGTGAAGGGTTGCCTGCTGTTTTTCTATTTTCTTATAAATCCGGATACCCGTGGGCCTCTTTAAGCATCATGTCCTTCACCTTCATGAGCCGGATCTGGGTGCTGCGCTCGTTTTCGTCCAACTTCATGGTGATATACTTGATGTTTTCCTGTAGTTCTGGAATCATCACGTGCTCCAGGGCATTGACGCGCCGGCGGGTCTTTTCAATCTCCGCCGCCATCAGCTGGCAGGATTTCTCCGTCTCCGCCAGCCGCAAAAGGTCGGGCAAAATCCCGGAAAGGGACTCCACCGCCTCGTCCAGCTCGCCGGAGGTAAAGGCAAAGCCATAGGAGAAAATGTCCCCTTGGTTGGGCGTGCGGGTCTTATAGGTGAACTGGGGAATTTCCACGCTCATCACGTTCTTGGTGCCGCATTCCAGAAAAACCTCCTGCTTGGGAGCCAGCAGCGCCGTATTCAGCGCTTCATCCTGCATAGCCGCCCGGGCCAGCATAAACCGCCGGTTGGAGCTTTCCAAGGCCGCTTCTACCTTTTGCCGCAGGGCTTTATTTTCCCGCACCAAGTCCAGGAACTGGCGCATGAGTTCATCCCGCTTATCCTTTAACAGCTTATGCCCACGCAGGGCGGTGACCAGCTTTTTCTTCAGCCGGGTCAGTTCCATCCGGG
>CALWIS010000102.1 GCA_944380795.1 uncultured Clostridia bacterium
GATACTTTACTTCCTTTGCCAAGCCAATGCCAATCTGCCGGATGTGGTTGGTGGCAAAAGTGGTGGCCATGGGCGTACCCTGCGACTGGCGAAAAGTATTATACTGCATGGAGGCGATAAAGTTGATAGCCACCTGAGAGATCTGCACAGGCGCGGACTCGGGCACAAACCCTAACGCCAGCACTACCAGCATTTCAATGGCGATGAGCAGGGTATCCCAACGCAGGGGAAAATGGCGCTTTACCGGCCCCGGAACCATCTCCGAAATGAAGGAACCCAGCAGATAAGCGGAAATTGGGATAATATAGTACAGAGCCTCCCACCATTCCCCGCTACCCAGCGCCATACCCATAAGCACCACGTTTCCGGTTTGAGCATTGCAGAAAACATTGCCTCGCAGCAGATAGGTATAAGCGCCAAAAAAGCCAGCCACGGTAATCAGGATATGATAGATCCAATCCCGCTCACACATGAGATAATACCGGTCGGTTTCTGCTGCTTTTTCTGCCACGGTTCTCTTCCTTTCTATGATGACAACTCCCTCCCGTGTCGTCATCTGCCTTTCAGAATATTATGATTTCTTTACCTCTGCTGCTTTTCTATAATATTAATTGGAATTACTTTCTGCAAATAAACATCCCGTATTCTTTCGGAACAGATAAAACACCGTTCACCATCTGTTTTTCCAGTATCGTTTTCAAATCCGGCCTGATTTCACGGGGCAATGAAGTCATGCTGGACATGGAATAAAGATAATCCAGCAGATCCTCCACTTGGGTAATTGCCAGGGAATCCTCATAATCCAGCCGCTGCACCTGTGAAAAATGCTTTTCCAAAATACGTTGGCCATTTTGCAGTGTAAAATTTTTATTGGTGAGGTCTTTAATACCATACTCCCGCAAAAGCCCGGCAAGATAGGAAACGATACCGTTTTCTCCGTAAGTAGTGCAGTAAAAATATCCGGATTCCTTGAGCACCCGGCGCACTTCCCCTAATCCTTTGTCCAGATCAGGAACATGATACAGCATCATATTTGCGATGACCCTATCGAACCGGCCGGTTTCATAGGGAATCGCCTCAATATCCACCACATCATAACAAAGGTTGGGCTGCTCCCCTAAATTCTTTTTTGCGGCGGCAATCATCCCCTCTGAAAAATCCGTAAGGAAAAGCCTGCTGCCGTTGAGCCGTTCCAACTGGGAACACCACAATTCTCCAGATCCGCATCCCAATTCCAAAAACTCACCGCCAGTCGGGAGGTCGTATTGAGAAAGAATCCAGTTGCCAAAGCCCTGCCGGTTGGTGGAATATTTCTCATGAATGGACATCCGAGTGTGAAGGTTATCCGCGGTTTTGTACTGTTCCTGCGTGGCCTGACGGCTGGTGTTTGTTTCCACAGCTTCCTCCTTTACAATCATTTATTCCTTCAAAAATCGGAATCAAAAGCTTTCTCATAAGATAATCCTCATATAATTATGTATATTTTAATTAACGCAGTTTTTCGTAAATATAGTTTCCTACAGCCCAGTTTTGTAAATTATGCAGCCGGGCTCCCTTGTCGCCGTGCTCGGGATCACTAAACAAATCGAGCAGCTTTTCACAAGGCATATCGGGACACAGGCCGCAATGT
This sequence comes from uncultured Clostridia bacterium, assembly GCA_944380795.1. GTDB lineage: Bacteria > Bacillota > Clostridia > Oscillospirales > Acutalibacteraceae > Heritagella_A. Next base: position 1,631 of record CALWIS010000102.1, read on the forward strand.
TCATACCCTTTGCTGATACAACAAAGGGCCTTGTCGCATTCGCCATAAAACATATTACCTTTTTGCCCTTTACAGCCCAAACAGTTGATTTTATCTTTCCATACGCATATACCACAGTATGTACCACACCTTGCAATCATTTCATTGTCCATAATGAACCTCCTTTGCAATACAAAAGCCCCGGATACAGAACACTCTCTGTATCCGGGGCGAATCTTCTTCACGGTACCACCCGGGTTCAGCGGAAATTTCCGCCCTCTACCTCTTTGGATAAGGCTTATGCCGTAACGGGGCCTACCGTCCGTCCTTACTGCCCAAAAGGGGTTCCGGCACGGAAACTCCGGGATGACTGATACACAGCGGAAGCCCACCGGCTCACACCAACCGCCGGCTCTCTGCAAAGCCTTGCCCGCTGTCTTTTTTCCCTTCAGCGTTTTTCTGGTACTCAGCTGCTTTTTAGTATACCCATCCCGCTATTTTTTGTCAAGGGAATGGGGGATTTTCTTTCCCTTCCCATCAAACTGGAACTAGGGATCTGCCTGGATTTTGAGGCATACTATCTGCAATCATAGCAGCACACAAACAGAACAGCCTCTCTGTTTCGTCCCCTTCCAGGGTAATACCGTAGCAAAAGCCGCACTCTTCCTGCCAGGCAGGCGCATGGGTCATCAGCACCCGGCCCCGCTCCACAATATCAAAGCTGCGAGTATCCAGATTTCCGCGGATATGCCAGTTTTTTCCTTGAAACAGCAGGCCACCCTTGCGGGTAGCTGTTTGATACACCACATGCATCCGTTTTCCCTGGTACAGCCGGATCTCATAGACTCCCATATCTGCCGTTCCTACCCGCAGTACCCGAGCCCTCTCCCTGCCGACCTCATCTATCAGGGAAAACACCCCTCTCAGGGAACCAGGATTCCCCAATAACCGGTAACAAATTTCTCCGGAAGGCTCCTGCACCGTAAACAGCACACTTCCTGCTGTTACACATTGTTTTAGCAACAGTTCCATGTTTTCTCCCCTGTTCCTACGACAAATAAGTCAGGTAGTTTCTGCACCTTAAATAACGTTTCCTCTCCCATTTTACCCATTCAATAAAGTTTATTATACCACATTTCTTTTTCATTCCGCAATCCAAGGGATACTGCTGGAACAGCTTCTCCCGCAGTAATTGATATGCGGGAAACATAGAGGGCATTTTTGCAAAATATATGCGTTCTTCCTGCGTCATCTACCTCTATCCTTTTACTAAAAAATATAAAAAGGGAGCCTTTGCCGAAGCGAAAGCATCCCCTTTATATATCTACCTGTTTATTAAGGAAGATCAACATAAAGTATTACTGTGTTTTTTGCATGAAAATCAGGATATTTGAGGCCTATAGGTTTTATTTTACGATTTTAATCTTCCCAATGATGGGCAGTTCCTTTGCCAGCCCCCGAGCCGCATTCACAATTCCCAAGATCGTCAATACAAATATCGGAACTCCGATGAGGAAAATCAAAAGATTGATGTACCAAGGGGTGGCCATATACTCCAAAAAGTAGTAGTAGTGAGGAGTCTTAATAAGCCCTAACAAAAAGGAAAGCACAGAATACGCAACCTGCACCAGGAACAGTGTGATTCCCTGCTTTGCATGGAACCGGGCATAACGAGACTGCGGGGCTGCAAACCAAGGGATGAGCACTAGAATTCCCAGATAAGACAGAGCTGCCATCACCTTATTATTGGCAATATCCTGGGGGTCATATTCATACGTTGTATCCGGAGTATCGTTCAACTTCTGGAAGAAGTTGGGCTGTACCGGCTGTTGGTAGGACTGGTTCGATTGCTGATATGTTGGGTTAGGCTGTGCCGGCTGCGGATCGGGCTGCACCGGCTGCTGATACGGTTGTTCCGATTGACTGGGTTGTTGAAAATTTTCTTCTACGGGGGTGCCGCATTTCATACAGAACTTAGCGCCTTCCTGTAACTGTGCACCACATTTTTCACAGAATGCCATAAATACCTCCTTAATCCAAACACTGACTGGATTCCCTTACTCAAACATTACATCTTTTCCTGATTTCGGATGCAAATAACTATTTAATTTTACTATATCATTTTCTATCGATGAACGCAATACCAAACTTTATCCTAATAAGCTGATAAAACTAATTTATCGATTTTTTCACTATTTTATGGTATACTGATCTTAGGATCTATGGTTCATCCTACTTTATATTTATGGAGGGATTCCCATGTTAGTTTTTATACGTTCTACTATCACGTCTTTCTGGACATCTCTGGTTACGGTGATCTTGGGGATAGTGTTGGTTATTTTCCCCTCTGCCAGCATTACCATTTTCTGCACCGGTGCGGGAATTGCTCTGATTCTGTATGGTCTCACCTATTTGTTCCGGTATTGGCAAGGAAAACGTCAAAATGTATCTTTGAACACGGAACTGTTCTTTGGGTTGATTTTTGCAGTACTGGGATTGTTGTTCCTTTCCGTTCCCACCATTATTTTTTCTATCCTTCCCTTTGTTTTGGGGGCGCTGCTGCTCCTCGCTGGTTTGTGTAAAATCCCCCTAGTAAAAGACGCATTCCAAATCCCCCTTCCCCATCCGTGGCTGTTCCTTCTCTCTTCCTTGATCCCGATAGTGCTGGGGCTGATACTCCTCTTTAATCCCTTTGGTGTAATCACCAGCCTGATCGTATTTTTTGGTATCTGCCTCATCGTCAACGGGGCCTTGGATATTTTCGGATACTTTTTCAGCCGAAACAAATTACAGAAATAAGCCTCAGGAACCAAACAACAGAAGGACCGCAGCCACAGAAGCAGCGGTGGTAACAAAATCCCCGGTAAGGGCTGCGGGAACTGCCCATTTGGTTTTCTTGACCCCTATTGCCCCAAAATAAACGGCCACCGCATAAAAGGTGGTCTCGGAACTCCCCAATAAAACGGAGATCACCTTGCCTTCAAAACTATCCGGTGAAATAGAAGTAAACAACGAAGCAGCTAACGCGGTGCTGCCACTGCCGGAAAACGGCCGCAATAGCGCCAATGGGATGGCTTCCACTGGAAACCCCAGCCACTGGGCAGCCGGGCGCAAAAAGGCAGATAGCATATCCAGCGCCCCGGAAGCCCCCAACATGGTGACCCCCATCATCAGGCCGATCAATGCCGGCAAAATGGAAACGCTGGAGGAAAGCCCTTCCTTGGCCCCCTGCAAAAAGGTATCGAACACCGGTACGCGGCGGAGCATTCCAAACAGTAAGATTCCCACCACAGCCACAGGAAGCACCCACTCCCCCAGCTTATCCATGGCGCCACCGGCTTTCCAAAAGGCGGCTCATGCCTAAAGCAGCTATCAAAGCGGCTATGGACACCACCCACACCGCGGGGGTAATGGAAAAAGGCGCAGCGCTTCCATATTGCAGGCGCAGCGCGGCTGTATAGGTGGGGATGAGTTGGATAGACGCCGTATTCAACACCACAAATCGAATCATGCCCCTATCGGGAAGCACTTTTGCGCCATGCTCCTGGGCCATTGCCTTCATAGCCGCAATTCCCAATGGGGTAGCAGCGTTGCCGATTCCCAGCAGATTGGCTGTGATATTCATGCTGACAGCTCGGAAGGCCTCTCCGCCTTTTTGGTATCCCGGCAACAACAGCCCCACTACAGGAGCCATCCACTTGGCAATCAAGCTGGTGAGCCCCCCTTTTTCCGCAATTTTTAATAATCCGGTCCAGGTACACATCATCCCTGCCATGGAAATCGTGAGGGTGACAGCCCTGCCGGAACCCTCCATCACTGCCTGGGAAAGCTCTGCCATACGCCCTGTGACCATAGCGGCTAAAAAGCTGATGAGAATCATCCCGCCCCAGATTTTATTCAGCATATCCGCACCCCCTTCTTTTTGTATCTATACGGACCGGCTTATGGAAAAATTCATTTTTTATCGTTTGGAAAATTATGTCCATTTCCTTAACTTTTTTTACTGCCCCTTTCTTCCATTGACACCAATTCCAAAAAAAGGTATTCTGAAAGTAATTTCGACAAACTTCTGCCGTTGTAGGGGAAGAAGAAAGAAAGGAGAAAGAACAGCTATGAAATCTACCGGTATTGTGCGCTCGCTGGACAACATGGGTCGGCTGGTGCTCCCCATTGAGCTTCGAAAAATGTTAAAGCTCAGTGAAAAAGATCCTGTTGAAATCTTCACAGAGGGGAATAGTATTATTCTGCGGAAATATTCCCCTTGCTGTACCTTCTGTCAAAGCACAGAAGACCTGGTTTCTTTCAGGGGGCAAAATGTTTGCGCCAAGTGCATCAAAAAGCTCTCGATTCTCGGGGAAGACTAAAAGAAAGGTCGTGTTGATGATGAACACGGAACTGCATTTCGGGCATCATATCGATGCCTATCAAGATCAACTTATTGCGGATTTGGCAAAGCTTATTGCCATCCCCTCTGTGTGCGGAAAACCAGAAGGGGAATTGCCCTATGGTAAGGCCAGCGCCGACGCTCTGGACTGTGTGTTAAAAATGGCAGAGGAAATGGGCTTTTCCACTTTTAATGCCGACCATTATGCCGGGCACGCAGAATATGGGGAGGGTGATGAGATTGCAGCTGTCCTCACCCATGTGGATGTGGTGCCGGTGGGAGACGGTTGGAATACCGATCCCTTTACCCTGACCCGAAAAGGGGATCTTCTCTTTGGACGGGGCACGGCAGATGATAAGGGCGAAGCAATGGCTGCTTTATACGCCCTCAAGGCCTTAAAGGATGCCGGCGTCACCGGAAAGCGCCGCCTTCGCGTGATTTTTGGTGCAGGAGAAGAAGTGGGGATGGAAGATCTGCCCCATTATTTTAAGAGCCAGCCCCTTCCCGATTACGCTTTTACACCCGATGCTGGGTACGGAATTTGCAACCGAGAAAAGGGTATTTTGCGCATCCAGGTAAAGGGCCCCGCTTCCCCAGCGGTACAGCGCTTTACCGGCGGCACTGTGGTAAACGCCGTGCCGGATAACGCGGATGTGGTGCTACACTGTTCCCTGGAAGAGGCAAAAGCCCTCTCAGAATCCTCTTTGCCTGGAAAATTCACGTTTGCCGTATCAGAAAACGGCGTGGAGATTTCTTCCAAGGGCGTAGCCGTTCACGCCATGCAGCCGGAAACCGGCTTTAACGCGGTTTCCCACGCAATTTCCCTGTTGGGAAGTATACTCTCAGAAGAGGATATGGGAAGCTTTCTCACCTTCCTCTACCGCTGTGTAGGATGTGAAACCGACGGTGCCTCTTTGGGCATCCGCTGCGAGGATGAACCCTCCGGCCCCCTCACCTGCAACCTGGGATTGATTCAGATGGACCAAAACGGCGCGCAGGCCAGCTTTGATATTCGTTATCCGGTAACCAAAAAGGGTGACGAGATCATCCGCGCCTTTACCGAAAAGGCAGAGAGCTTCGGCCTTTCCTGCGCGGTATTGGAGCAGGAACCGCCTCTGTATCTGCCCGCAGACAGTCCCTTTATCCATCTTCTCCAGGGCTCCTATACTGCCGTGACCGGCAAGCCCTGTGAGTTATATGCCACCGGCGGCGGCACCTATGCCCGGGCGGTATCCGGCAGAGGAGTGGCCTTTGGCCCCCTGTTCCCTGACGAACCCGACCGCGGCCTGCACAATGCCAACGAGCATATCGACATCAACCGTTATATGGAACACGCCCGCATCTGCCTGGAAGCCATGTACCGTATGATGACAGAAGATATCCAGTAATATTTACGCCGCGAAGGAAATTCTCTTTCGCGGCGTATTTTTATTTGGGCAGACATATCTTGCCCCTATCTCTCATATTTTTATGGCGGAATCTATCGCGAAAGGATGTGCGCATATGAACGCTTCAATCCCCTATTTTATCAGTTCGCATAGCTCCAAAGGGTATGTTTCCTACTATGAGGATGCCTTTGGAAGTCTAAAACACACGCAACTCTTAACCGGATGGCCTTCTTCTGCCGGAAAATCCCTTTTTGAAGCGGCCCTGGCCTTAGCCGATAAACAAAAATTGACAGTCCACACTATCCTTCACAGTTTAGACAATAGTGTAGAAGGCTTGATATTCCCCGAGCTTTCTTTCGGCATCTATCTTTCCCGGCCTTGGGATAAGGTGGTCCTCTCCGGCACAGGCCTTTCCCATACCTATCAGCCGGTGCGCCAAGCATTGGAAGAAGCCCACCGCCACTTTGGGGCAGCTCTGCCTATCCACGACCGGTGGGAATCCATCTATCTGGGATGTATCGATTTTGATGCCATTGACGATTTGACGGAAAAAACTATCCGCAGCCTATTCTCGGGCAAAGCTGGCGGAGAGCAGGGAAAAAATGTATTCCGCTTTTTGGGAGCCGCTACCCACCTGGGAAGTGTGGATGTGGTGCAGAAGATCACCCAGGAACTTCCCCGCCGGATCTTTATCAAAGGACGCCCGGGAACCGGAAAATCCACCATGCTGAAAAAAATACGCGCCGCCGCCAATCAGGCTGGTTGGGATACGGAAGAATATCGCTGTGCCTTTGACCCCAACAGCGCCGATATGGTGGTGATACGTAAGCTGGGCGTATGCCTGTTTGACAGTACCGCGCCCCACGAACACTTCCCCAGCCGCAGCGGCGACGAGATTCTGGATGTATACCAGGCGGCGGTGGCTCCCGGAACAGATGAAAAATATCATCAGGAACTGGCTGTAGTATCCGCAGAATACAAGGCGGAAATCCGGCAGGCAACAGCGGCCCTCCACAAAGCCTGGACTCTATGGCAGGAACTGGAAAACGGCGGCGCTCCCTGGAGCGAAGAAGCAGAAGCAGCCGCCCGGGAGGAACTCCTGGAGCGGCTGCTGTAATTACGCTGTTTCTATTTCGATTTTGGTCAATGCCTTATTGCGCCATTTTCCTCTGCGGTAACAGATATAGGTGATGCATGCACCCAGCATCCAGGAAATCAACAGGGAAATATACAGGCAGTCCGGGTTTCCTGCGGGCTGCTCCGGGGAACGGGTAAGGTAGGCGATGCCATAGGCAATGGGGACACGGATCACCACAGTGGTGATAAAGGAAATCCACATGGGGGTCATGGTGTCTCCGGCGCCCCGCATCACACCAGACAAGCCCTGGGTCACCGACATGGCAATATATCCCACTGCCAGAATACTCATCATATGGAAACCAAGGTCTACGATTTCCTGGGTATTGGTAAACCAACCCATGAGGATCGGCCCAAAAATCAGAATCAGCACCGTTAGAACAGAGGAAACAATCAGTCCTAAAATCATACCGGCCTTGGTGCCTTCATGCACCCGGTCCAGCTTATTGGCCCCAATATTCTGCCCGGAATAGGTGGTCATGGCCGTGCCAAAGGTAAAATTGGGCATCATAGCAAAGCCATCCACCCGCATGACAATAATGCTGGCCGTGATGACCGATGTATCAAAGGTGTTGGTAAGGGACTGCACCACAATAGCTGCCAGCGAAAAAATCGCCTGGGCCACACCGGAAGGCACGCCCAACCGGGTGAGGCGGATTACCAAATCTTTTTTTAGGCGCAGAGAAGAGGCCGGAACCACCACGATCTCCTTCATATGCAGCAGACGGATCAGGCAGAAAACAGCGGAAACCACCTGAGAAATACTGGTGGCCACTGCCACACCGGCCACGCCCCAGCCAAAGGAAACTACGAATACCAGGTCTAAGACGATGTTCAGGAGACAGGCAATAATTAAGTAGACCAGGGGCATGAAGGAATCTCCCAGCCCCCGCAATACGCCGGCCAGGATATTGTACCCCGCTGTGCCGATGATTCCCAAAAAGATGATAATCAGGTAGTTGCAGGAATCCTGGTAGATTTCTGTCGGTGTGTTAATTAGGCTCATTAACGGTTGGGTCACCAGCGGGCCCACAATCATGATGACAATGGAGGAGAGCACCGTTAGGGTGATGGTATTGCCCACGGTGGTGGAGAGCAGCTCCTGCTGCCTTGCTCCAAAATACTGGGATACCATGATGGTAGCGCCGGTGGCGATACCCATAAACAACACCAAAAGCAGGTTGAGCACCGGGCCGCTGGCTCCCACTGCTGCCAAGGCGTTATCCCCCACATACTTTCCCACTACGATGGAGTCCACCGTATTATACAGCTGCTGGGCCAAATTGCCGATGAGCAGCGGCACCGAAAATTGGATCAGCCCCTGCATGGGCTTTCCCTGGGTCATGTCCTGTGTTCCAAAAAAACGGGCAATCTTTCCCGCCATAGATAAATCCCCTTTCCTGTTTCTTTGGCGCGCTCCTTCCCGTTGCTTCCCGCCAAATATGTTTATAAAGTTTATTAACATATTAGTATTGTACCATATTTGCAGATAGTTGACAATAGCACATAAAAAGGAACGGTACAGAAACCTTCTGCACCGTTCCTTTTTACATTTTCTGTGTTATGGCTTAGTCTACTTCTTCGGTAATGGCATTGATGCTGCCCGCCTTCAGGTAGGCATTGATAAAGCCGTCAAGGTCTCCGTCCATCACCGCATTGATATTGCCGGATTCATAGCCGGTACGGTGATCTTTTACCAGCGTATAAGGCATAAATACATAGGAGCGAATCTGGCTGCCCCAGGCGATCTCCTTTTGCTCTCCCTTAATGTCGCTGATCTTATCCAGATGTTCCCGCTCCTTGATCTCAATGAGCTTGGATTTCAGCATACGCATGGCCACATCCCGGTTCTGGTACTGGCTGCGCTCCACCTGGCAGGCCACCACAATACCGGTGGGAATATGGGTCAAACGCACTGCGGAAGAAGTCTTGTTAACCTTCTGACCGCCTGCGCCGCTGGCACGGTACACATCCATTTTAATATCTGCGGGGTCGATCTCCACCTCAATGGTGTCGTCGATTTCCGGCATAACCTCCAAAGAAGCAAAGGAGGTGTGGCGGCGTCCGGAGGAATCAAAGGGGGATACCCGCACCAGACGGTGCACGCCGGCTTCACTCTTCAAAAAGCCATAGGCATTTTCTCCCTCGATAAGCACCGAAGCGCTCTTGAGGCCTGCTTCTTCTCCGTCCAGAAAATCCAGAGTCTTTACCTGGAATCCGTGGCGCTCACCCCAACGGTTATACATCCGGTACAGCATTTCCGCCCAGTCCTGGGCTTCGGTTCCGCCTGCACCAGCGTGGAAGGTAAGAATGGCGTTTTTGCCATCGTACTCTCCGGTAAGCAGCGTGGTAAGCCGCAGAGCCTCCAAGTTGGCCTTAAAGTTCTCCAGCTCTTCCTGGGCTTCGGGCAGGATGGAGAGATCCTCTGCCTCGTCTCCCATATCCGCCAGTGCCATGGTATCATCAAACTGGCCGCACAACTTGTCGTAGCGCTCCACCTTGCCCTTAAGCATACTGGTGCGCTGTAGAACCTTCTGAGTATTTTCCAAATCATCCCAAAATCCTGGAGCCGCTGCCTGCTGCTCCAGCTTTTCGATTTCTTCTTTTGTTTTTTCCAATCCGAGGGCGTCTGCCAGATCCCGGAGCTCCGGCTCCAAATCGGTAAGCGCCTGTCTGACCTCTTCAAATTGCAGCATATTCTTCAACCTCAGTTATTGATATTTTTAGGAAAAGCGTCTTCGGCGCCGGTATCCGGCCCGTCATATCCTTAACCATAATATTATAGTAGATTTCCCGATAAATGTAAATACCCGTCCAGAATCTTTCTCCCCCAAGAGAAAGGGCTTTGCCCGTTCCAGACAAAGCCCCTATCCATTCCGTTTGGCTTTTATCCACGCCCTTCTTTATCCATCCTTGGAAAAAGTGGCGATGATTACGATAAGGAGTCCAATCCAGGTAGCCCCCACGCCTACGATCACGCCGAAAGATACATCCATAGGACGCACCCGCATCGTGAGCCCCAGAATCATCAGAGCGATTCCAAATAGTTGTGCTTTGATTGTATTTCCTTTCATTCCCATCATCTCCTCTGTATTTTCAACAACTTATTATACAAAAAGTATAAATGTTCGTACCAATTGACAAATCGCAAATTTAATCCCAAGGAAATTGTATCCCATGGCGTTCTGCTGCAATATCAAAGGTTTCGCGGAAAGGAATCTGGATATCGTTTTTTATGGTATACAAATAATCGCTTGTTTCCAGTTGATAACCATCGGACTCTTCCTGTAAACAAACCACAAACATTGAATCCCTGGTTTCAATGTTTGCTATCATCCCACCACCACCATTCATAGGTGTTGGGTCCAAAAATACCCATTCCCGCTTTACCTTCATATTTTTTAGAAAATTAGTCCACTTCTCAATGAGGTCCTCATCCTCAAACACAACCCACTCCCCAGAATCCACAGTTTCCCGCAGGGTAATTTTGGTTATGGGTTGATCGAAAAGCTGAGAATATTCCTTGATGGAAGTAATAGGCTGCCAATTATTGATGGAATTTTGATTCATACAGAAGAATTCTATTCCTGCCAATGGGACAATACAGGCTATTGCCACAAAGAGAATTCCCTTTTTGATTTTGAGTTTCATACGCCTCACCGCTTTCTTTTCTCAGCCCTCTCTGGAAAAACACCCCACTACCGCCAGGATCAGGCCAAGCCAAGTGGCGCCAATCCCTATAATCAAGCCCATGGTGGGTTCCATTGCACGCACACGCATGGTAAGGCCCAGGATCATGAGGGAGACACCTAGAATTTCAAGTTTTACTGGAAATCCTTTTTGCATAAAACCATCTCCTTTTATCAACAATAAAAAAATATTTTGTATATAAAATATAACATTTTTTTAAAAAAGAAACAATTACCATATTATCCAAAAAAAGTAAAAATAATTGATTTTTTGCACAAAAAAAGGCCGCCAAACGGCGGCCCAAATAATCGTTTTCTTATGCTTTCATTGCCTCAGCAAAAAACTTGTTGTGTACTGCGGTCACAGCCTTATCGGCATCCTCTGCGGCAATCAGCACAGAAATCTTGATCTCACTGGTGGAAATCATCTGGATGTTGATGTTGGCGTCAAACATGGCCTCGAACATCTCAGCAGCCACACCGGGATGGCTCTCCATGCCGGCGCCCACAATGGAGACCTTGGCTACATCCTCATCGTATACCACGCTGGAAGCTCCCACTGCTTCGGCATAAGGATTCAGCATTTCGATAGCGGCCTTCAGGTTATCCTGGCCCACAGTAAAGCTGATATCCTTGGTACCGTTGCGGCCCACAGACTGCAAAATAATGTCCACGTTGATATTCTTTGCGGACAGCTTGGAGAAAATCTTAAAGGCCAGGCCGGGCTTATCCGGCACGCCGATAATGGAGATCCGTGCAATATTTTCGTCCTTTGCTACCCCGCTGATGAGCATCTTTTCCACTTTTGTTTCCTCCTTCACGATTGTACCCGGTACTCTGGAAAGGCTGGACAGCACTTCCAGTTCAATGTTATATTTCTTCGCCATTTCTACCGAACGGTTGTTGAGCACCTGTGCACCCAAGGTTGCCAGCTCCAGCATTTCATCGTAGGAAATGGTGGAGAGCTTCTTGGCCCCCGGCACCTTTCGAGGATCGGCAGTAAACACGCCCTCTACATCGGTGTAGATCTGGCACAGGTCTGCGTGCATCAAGGCGGCGATGGCCACTGCACTGGTATCGGAACCGCCGCGACCCAGGGTGGTCATGTCGTCATAACGGTTGATTCCCTGGAAGCCGGTGACAAGGACAATATTTTTCTTGT
>CALWIS010000103.1 GCA_944380795.1 uncultured Clostridia bacterium
GTGCAGAAAAAGGGCTTGCATAAGCAACGGTATAGGTGTATAATAAAAGAACAGTGAGGAAATAAAAAAACCCTCACTTAACTCTTATCAGATGTTACCAGCACCTGATAAGTTAATGGAAGCGGCACCACCCGTTCCAACGCTAAGCAAGGGATTAACCGTGCTGACATATTTCTTATGTTAACACAGCTAATATACTTCTGCAAACGCCTGAACGGAAAACGCTGCCGAAAAGCTTTCTGTTCGGGCGTTTCTCTTTTTGAGGATAAAAGAGAAACCTTCGGGCCGAAGCCCTTCCTAAACACTGAACCTTGACAACTTCATAACTCACGGTGAGCAATACCTTTGTTATATCAGTGTGCTGTTGCGCGCCTCTGACAGGGGAAATACGGGGAAGAATACGGCCGGACAAACCTGACTGTACCCCAGGAATCGGCACCGAGGATGAGTATCAAGAAATGATAATGATTGTCTGGCGAGCTGACACCTTGCCAGACATTATTATCATACATAAACGTTGAAGAACTACAATGAAATCTTCAGCGCTTATGTATGATAATAAGACCAACTGAGATTGGTCTTATTATCTATGGTGAACCATCGGGGATTCGAACCCCGGACACCCTGATTAAAAGTCAGGTGCTCTACCGACTGAGCTAATGATTCACAACACTGTGTTTGAAACAGCTTTTATATTCTACCAGAGATTTTCGTGCCTGTCAAGCCTTTTTTCAATTTATTTTTACAAGTTTAGATTTTCTTGCATATGCTCCTTTTTTACATCAGAAGGAAGCCGCCCCATTTGCTGCTTAAATACCTTGGTAAAATAGGAAATATCAGAAAAACCACTCTTTACCGCAGTTTCTGAGATGTTGTACTCTCCATCTTTCAGCAACTGCTGTGCATAAGCGCAGCGGAGATAATTGACATATTCCATAATAGAACGTCCAGTAACTTTACGAAAGAGCCGGCAAAAATAGTATTTGCTGAATCCCACATGGCGGCAAACCTCATCGACAGTGATATGTTCCCGAAAGCAGGAGCGCAGGTACAGGATGGAGCGCTTTACCGCGTCCGATTGGGCTGGGCTTTGCTCCGGTGCCCCAGAAGCATAGTGAAAACGGTAGAGCCGGGTAAAAAGCAAAAGGAGATGTCCTTTTACCGCTTCCTTATAATAAAGACCCTTTTCCTCCATTTCCTGAATAATCTGGTCATAAATGGCCGTGGTTTCCGAGTCGCAGATCAACCGTTCCAGCGGCACCTTTCCAAAAGGAAGGCCGGTATCGGCAAAAAGGGAAGGCTCCACAATGATGCAGTAATAGCAGCATTCCTTTTCTGGTGAGGCGGTAATATAGTGTAGGGCGCCGGAATTGACCACGGCCAGATCCCCTTTTGTCATCTGTCGACATTCAGCGCCGGAAGAAACCCTGGCATTTCCACTGATACAATATAGCAGTTCAATCCCTTCGTGCCAGTGGGCTTCTACATTGGACATATGCCAGTGCGCTTCTGCACCAGAGAGGGGAGCTCCTGATAAAACGTCCCGATGGAAGATCACCGGAAAAGAGGGGTCGGTGTGAGTGAGCGCTTCATAATAGGCAGGCATACAAAAATCCTCCTTGAGGGCAAGATTGTACCAAAACACGGCAATATCCGCTCTTTACAAATTCCGTATCCATTATAAAATAATAGTCAGAAATAAGTCAAACAAAACGGGGATGTTTTTAAGTTTTTGTAGAAGCCGCGCATATTTTCCACAAGAGCAGGGAAGAGAACCTTAAAAGAGAGGCAGCGTCACGCCTCAACAGGTTTCTTTTATAAAGCGCAGAATTCTACAATTCACAGGGATTCCCCGATTTTATTCCGGTATCAGTTGAAAGGAGCTGTATCAAGATGTATCCCTTTTCTATCGGCGTCATGCTGGACTCTTTCCGTACAGACTGGAGAACCGCGTTGGATCTGGCTAAAAAGACGGGTGCTGCGGGCCTTCAGGTGTATGCCACCAATGGCGAGTTTGCCCCGGAAAATATGACCCGGGAAATGCGCAAGGAGTTTTTGAAGGAAGTAAAAGACCATGGGCTGGTTATCTCCGCTCTGTGCGGCGACCTGGGCCAGGGTTTTGCCCACCAGGAGAAAAATCCTGCCCTCATCGAAAAGAGTTTCCGGATTCTGGAGCTGGCAAAGGAGTTGGAGACCGATGTGGTCACTACTCATGTAGGCGTGATTCCGGCAGATTCCACCTGCGCCCGCTATCAGATCATGCAGGATGCCTGCGGCAAGCTGGCAGAGTATGCGGATAAGCTGGGAGCTCACTTTGCCATCGAGACTGGCCCGGAAGTAGCTACCACCCTCAAGGGATTCTTGGATGGCCTCCACTCCACCGGCGTGTCCGTCAACCTGGACCCGGCAAACTTTGTAATGGTCACCGGCGATGATCCGGTGCAGGCCGTGTATACCCTGCGGGATTACATCGTCCACACCCATGCCAAAGACGGCGTCAAGTTGCTGGACGGCGATCCCATGGTGATCTATGGCGAGGCAGACCAGTCTGTAGAGGACGCTATCCGGGAAGCAAAATATTTTGAAGAGCTGCCCTTGGGCGAAGGCAGTGTGGATTTCCCCGCTTATCTGAAGGCGCTGAACGACATCGGGTACCGCGGCTTCCTCACCATTGAACGGGAGGCAGGGGAGGACCCCGCAGCGGACATCGGCAAGGCCACCGACTTCCTGCGTGGGCTGATTGGTTAACACATACCTTAATATATGTAAATTGAAAGGATGGCAAATATCATGGCAGATCAGAAAGTAAAAGTAGCCGTTATCGGCGTCGGTAATATTTCCAACGAACATATCCAGGCATATCTTAAGAACCCCAACGTGGAGCTGTACGCCTTCTGCGATATCAATGAGAAGCAGCTGGCAATGATGGCAGAAAAGTACGGGATTTCCCGCACCTATACGGATGAGGAGACCATGCTTCGGGAACTGCCCGAGTTGGACGCTGTCAGTGTATGCACCTGGAACTCCGCTCATGCACCCTGTACTATTGCCGCTTTGAACGCCGGCAAGCATGTGTTGTGCGAAAAGCCCATGGCCACCACTGTGGAGGATGCCCTGGCCATGAAGGAAGCAGCCGAAAAGAACGGCAAGCTGCTGCAAATCGGCTTTGTGCGCCGCTTTGGCAATGACTGCGCTGTGCTCCAGGATTTCATCCAAGAGGGAGTGCTGGGGGATATCTACTATGTAAAGGCCACCTATCTGCGGCGTAACGGCAACCCCATGGGCTGGTTTGGGGATAAGTCCCGTTCCGGCGGCGGCCCTCTCATTGATTTGGGCGTTCATGTTATCGATCTGACCCGCTATCTGATGGGCAATCCTAAGCCGGTTTCCGTATTTGGTGTTACTTTCCACAAGCTGGGCAACCGCTCCGAGCTGAAGGATAAGAAGGACTATGTCTCTGTTTCCGCCACCGAAAACGACGTGTGCGATGTGGAGGATATGGCAGCCGCTATGGTACGGTATGACAACGGTGCTGTGCTTTCTGTGGAGACCAGCTTCAGCCTGAACCTGAAAAAACCCCAGGGCACCATCGAGCTGTTTGGCACCAAGGGCGGCGCACGTCTGGACCCCGAGCTGGAAATCTACACTGTGCTCAACGGCTACATGGCAGACGTAAACCTGTGTACCCCCACTGCCCTCTCCTTTGACGGCCTGTTCCAGCATGAGATCGACCACTATATTGACTGTGTACGTACCGGCTGTGAGTGCAAAGCACCTGCCCAGGATGGCGTGGATTTGATTCGCATCCTTCGTGCAATCTATGAATCTGCCGAAACCGGCCATGAAGTCGTGCTGTGATCCCGATATTTACTTTTGAAAGGAAACCAAGCTATTATGAAGTTTTCTGTTAGCAGTTATAGTTTTCAGCGTCTCCTCTCCAATGGAACCATGACCCAGATGGATTGTGTGGCAAAGGCCGCGGAGATGGGATTTGATGCCATCGAATTTGTAGGAATTCTTCCTCACGACGGTTCCTCCCGGGAGGAATATGCCGCAAAACTGCGGGAAGAGTGCCGCCGTCATAATCTGGAGATCTCCAACTATACGGTAGCCGCCGACCTTCTCAACGGTTCCGACGGCGATTTGGATGCCGAAGTGAAGCGTCTGCAAGGGGAAGTGGATATTGCAGCAATTTTGGGAGCCCCTGGTATGCGCCATGATGCGGCTTGGGGCACCCAGCCCTACAGCAGTTTTACGTCTGTTCTGCCTCGTTTGGCCGATGGCTGCCGCCGTGTCACGGAGTATGCCGCCCAAAAGGGAGTGCGCACCATGGTGGAAAACCATGGTTTCTTCTGCCAGGACAGCGACCGTATGGAGCGGTTGGTGCTGGCGGTGAACCATCCCAACTTCGGCCTGCTGTGCGATATGGGTAACTTCCTCTGCGTGGATGAGGACCCAGTACATGCCCTCTCCCTGGCGGCTCCCTATGCGTTCTATGCACATGCCAAGGACTTTTTGGTAAAGAGCGGCAACGGGGAAGACCCCGGTAAAGGATTCTTTACCTCTCGGGGAGGAAATTATCTGCGGGGCACCATTATTGGTCACGGTGTTGTGCCGGTGCGTCAGTGCCTGCGCATCTTAAAGCAAGCTGGATATGATGGGGCAGTGGCCATTGAGTTCGAAGGACCTGAGGAGGTATTAGAAGGTATCTCCACCGGTTTGGAAAACCTGCGCCGCTATGCCCGGGAACTGTAAGAGGGTTTGCCTTTTGTGATTTTGTTGTAAACACTGTGTAAGGTTTCTGTAAATTGTTAGCGGCAAATCCATTGATTCCCACTAAAAAACATGTTATAATATACAAGAACCAGCCGCAGAGGACTCTCTGCGGCGTTCT
Organism: uncultured Clostridia bacterium; assembly: GCA_944380795.1. Lineage (GTDB taxonomy): Bacteria > Bacillota > Clostridia > Oscillospirales > Acutalibacteraceae > Heritagella_A. Next base: position 4,895 of record CALWIS010000103.1, read on the forward strand.
GTTTGCAATCAGGTGATACGATTCAGTTAATCACAGGAAGGTGGCTCGCTTTATGGGAACACAGGAAACAATATGGGATAGACGACGGTTGATAAAGCTGATCGTGCCTTTGATCATTGAGCAGATTTTGTCGGTGACCATCGGTATGGCGGATACGGTCATGGTGTCCGGTGCCGGGGAAGCAGCAGTTTCCGGTATCTCTCTGGTGGATTCCATCAACATCCTGCTCATCAATATCTTTTCCGCTCTAGCAACTGGCGGCGCGGTCATCGGCGCCCAATATTTGGGCAAGCGGGACCGGGATAGTGCCTGTGATGCAGCCAAGCAGCTTGCCTTATCAGTAGCCGCCCTTTCCCTCGTGATTGCTGCCTTTTCCCTCGTAGCTAAGGATTGGCTGTTGGCCGCTATCTTTGGCACGGTAGAACCGGCGGTTATGGCCAATGCTCAGGTCTACTTTTTTCTTTCCGCCCTTTCTTATCCTTTTATTGCGGTTTATAACGCAGCGGCAGCGCTTTTCCGCGCCATGGGCAATTCCAAGATCCCCATGCTCATCTCTGCTGGTATGAATGTTATCAATATTGTGGGCAATGCCGTTTTGATTTTTGGCTTCCATCTGGATGTGGCCGGCGCCGGTATTGCTTCCCTAGCTTCCCGTATAGCAGCGTGTGTGGTGGGGATGATCCTCATTACCCGTCCGGTGCACGAGATTTACATTCGTTCCCTGTTCCCCTTAAAGATCGACTGGAAAATGATCAAGAATATTATGCGTATCGGCATTCCCAACGGCCTGGAAAACGGGATGTTCCAAATCGGTAAAATTCTGGTGCAGGGATTAGTGTCCAGCTTTGGTACAGCAGCTATTGCCGCCAATGCGGTGGCAGGCAACATCGCCTCGTTGGAGATCATCCCTGGTTCCGCTATCGGCATGGCCATGATTACGGTGGTAGGCCAGTGTGTGGGAGCAAGAGATTACGATGGAGCTAAAAAATATGTGCGTCGGTTGATGGTTATCACCTACATATTTATGGCAGTTTTAAATGTTCCTCTGTTATTTGTAGTGCGGCAGATAGTAGGCTTCTATAGTCTTTCCGGTGAAGCCATGACCATGGCAACCGAAATTTTGCTGCTGCATGGAATCTGTGCAATCTTTATATGGCCAGCCGCTTTTTCCCTTCCCAATGCCCTGCGGGCAGCCAATGATGTGAAATTTACCATGATAGCCGCCATTGCTTCTATGTGGATTTGCCGTATTGGCATGAGCTATTTGCTGGCCTTGAACCTGGGGATGGGCGTCATGGGAGTCTGGATCGCTATGATTTTGGACTGGTGTGTCCGGGCTGTGGTTTTGGTAGGCCGGTATCTCAGTGGAAAATGGAAAACGAAACAATATATATAAAAGCAGGATTGCTAAAAAGTACAGGGCTCGGTTTTCCGGGTCCTGTTTTTTATGTCCATATTGTGTACAAAAACAAAATAATTGTTTCCATTTTCGGAAAAAGGCATATTCTGCTTTACTTTAGGCGGCAGGTATTGTAAAATGGAAGAAAATGAGTTCGGGAGGTTTTTCCATGAAACCCAAGTATAAGAGAGTCCTGTTAAAGCTCAGCGGCGAATCTTTGGCCGGCAGCCAAAAGCATGGTATCGATTTTGATACGGTAATGCGTATCTGCAGACCCATTAAAGAAATTTCGGATATGGGAGTCGAGATCGGTATTGTAGTGGGCGGCGGCAACTTCTGGCGTGGACGCAGCAGCGGTGAAATGGACAGGACCCGTGCCGACCATATGGGAATGCTGGCAACTGTCATCAACGCTCTGGGCGTAGCAGATGGTTTGGAGCAGCTGGGCGTGCCGGTCCGGGTGCAGACTGCCATTAGTATGCAGCAGGTGGCAGAGCCTTACATCCGCAACCGTGCGGTGCGCCATCTGGAAAAGGGCCGGGTAGTGGTCTTTGGCTGCGGTACCGGTAACCCCTTCTTCTCCACAGATACCGCCGCGGCACTGCGTGCAGCAGAGATCGACGCTGATATTATCATGAAGGCCACTATGGTGGACGGCGTTTATGACAGCGACCCCAAAAAGAACCCCAACGCGGTAAAATATGATACCCTGACCTTTAGTGAGGTGCTGAACCAGAACTTGCAGGTAATGGACAGCACGGCAGCTTCCTTGTGCCGGGACAACCATCTGCCGATTTTGGTTTTCAGCATTGAAGAGCCGGAAAATATCGTCAAGGCCGTTACAGAGGGAAATGTGGGAACTCTGGTGACCGACTGAGTTTTTTGTGATATAGAGAATCCATTCGTTTAGTAGGCAGTATAGCTGCCGGAAAGAGAAGGTGTTTGCAATGAAAGAGGTATTGGCAAAAGCAGAAAGTAAAATGAATAAATCCATTTCCGTGTTGATGGAAGAATATGCTGCTATCCGCGCTGGACGTGCTAACCCCGCAGTGTTGGATAAGATCATGGTGGATTATTATGGCGCACCTACCGCCATTAACCAGTTGGCGGCTATTTCTGTGGCAGAAGCCCGTGTGCTCACCATTCAGCCTTGGGACGCTTCGGTGTGCCGCGCCATTGAAAAGGCCATCCAGACTTCCGACCTGGGCATGAATCCCCAGAGCGACGGAAAGACCATCCGCCTGATTTTCCCCCAGCTCACTGAGGAGCGTCGCCGTCAGCTGGCTAAGGATGTGAGCAAGCTGGCTGAGGACTGCAAGGTGGCTATCCGTTCTATTCGCCGGGATGCCATCGATAAGCTCAAGACCATGAAGAAAAATGGAGAGCTCACCGAGGACGACCTGAAGCAGGCCGAAAAGAAGACCCAAGACCTGACGGATAAATACTGCAAGGAAGTGGAGTCCATCCAGGCAAAGAAAGAAAAAGAAATTATGGAAATCTAATAGCAGAAGGAGCGGGTGTGCAGTCGGTTGATCCGGCGGCACGCCTTGCCATGTATCTGCTTCAAACCCCTGTGAGGAGAGGTTGCTGTGATATTTGGACGACAGGATAAAGGTGATCCGGTAAAACGGGTCATGCCGCGCCATATCGGCATTATCATGGATGGTAATGGCCGGTGGGCAAAAAAACGTGGCTTGCCAAGAACGGCAGGCCATACCGTGGGAGCGGCCAACTTTAAGACCATCACGCGATATTGTGCTTCTATTGGCATCGAGTATCTGACGGTATATGCTTTTTCCACCGAAAACTGGAAACGTCCCACAGAGGAAGTATCCGCCCTAATGAAGCTTTTCCGCCAATACTTGGAGGAGGCTCTGCGGGATTTTTTGGATGAAAACATTAAGGTGCGGTTTATTGGGGATACTAGTGCGTTTCCAGAAGAGCTGCAAAAGCTGATTCGAGAAACCGAAGAGGTTTCCCAAAATCGGACGGGAATGGTTCTGAATATTGCCATGAACTACGGCGGCCGCGACGAAATTACCCGGGCGGCCCGGATTTTGGGCGAAAAGGTGGCCAAAGGGGAGATCGCCCCAGAGGAGATCACTGCCCAGGCTATTTCCGACCAGCTGTATACAGCAGGGCAACCGGACCCCGACCTGATTATCCGTCCCAGCGGCGAGCAGAGGGTTTCCAATTTCTTATTGTGGCAGTCCGCCTATGCAGAGTATATTATCTGTGATATTCTTTGGCCGGACTTTAAGCCTCAGGACCTTGAGGATGCTTTGGATGAATTTTCCAGAAGGCAGCGCAGATTTGGCGGTGTATAAGCAGGCTGTTGTTGCCTGTAAAATGGGCGGCCATTATTTTTTCAAACAAATTGAATCTGCAGAAAGCGGTGTGATGAAACTGTGAAGCAGCGAATCATTTCCGGCGCTACGCTCATCGCGTTTGTAGCCGCCATAGTTATTTTTAACAGCTCCTTTCCTTACGCTCTGAATATCGTGCTATCCCTGGTGAGCGCCTTTGGCGTATGGGAGCTGATCTCCGCGTTGGGGATCCAGCAGCGTCATTTTTTGGCGTGGCCCAGTGTGGCAATGGCGCTGGCGATTCCCTTTTGCCCGGATTTCTTTTACTTCCAACTAGCCTTTTATGTGTATACGCTGCTTATTTTTACCGGCTTGCTGTTTCATCATCAGGAGATCAGCTTCCGGGAGCTTGGGGTCATTTACAGCATGTCTCTCTTGATTCCTTGGGCGTTGCGCACGTTGGTCAGTATCCGTAATCTGGATAATCAAGGGCATGGGATGTTTTATGTTATCATCACCATTGCAGCCGCTTGGGTGGCAGATGCCGGTGCTTTCTTTGTGGGAAGTTTTTTGGGAAAGCACAAGCTTTGTCCCAATATCAGCCCCAAAAAGACCATAGAAGGCGCCATTGGCGGGTTTATTGTTAATATTGCGGCCATGCTGCTGTTTGGGTTTGTTTTTCAAACCTATTATCAGGGGACGATTGCACTGAATTACTGGGTGCTGGCTGTTATCGGAGTAGGAGGAACCCTCACTTCTATTTTGGGTGACCTCAGCTTTTCTCTTATCAAACGCAGCTGCCATATCAAGGATTTTGGGCAGGTGATTCCTGGGCACGGGGGAATTCTGGATCGGTTTGACAGTGTGATTTTTGTATCTCCCTTTGTGTTTTTCTTTGTTTCCGTTTGCCCCATCATTGTTTGAGGCAGGCGTGAGACTTATAAAATTTGACGAATGTGCCAAAGCTGGAAAACGCATTTCCTCTAGGAAGATGAAATGCGGGTCTATTTTCCGGCCCGCAAGCGGTTTTTCAGAGGGGTGCTGCAAAATGTTCCATTTTGCGACACCTCCTTTCGT
>CALWIS010000104.1 GCA_944380795.1 uncultured Clostridia bacterium
ATTAATGGGTAATGAGTTAAAGGATTGGGAGAAGGGTGAACGCGGATTAATATTAATCGGGGCGTTCATAGGAAGTGTATTTTTAAAAAAAATGATGATAAAGAAAAATGGTGATCAAGAAAAAAAGAAAAGAAAATCCATAAAGGAAAAATTACAAGATAGGAGAAATAAAAAGGGATTTTAGAATGGAGATGCAATATGAGCAATTTTGTACAAGCTGTAAATAAAGGATATGAACCGGATCCTGACGAAAATATATTTGATAGTCTATTCCAACAATATGAAAAAGTGATTGTTGAAAGTTTAATTACAAGTTTTGGATTGGACTTTCTAGTTAAAGATCAACATGGTGGTGATGTCGATACTATACATAATGTGCGTCAGATAGGTGTTGATGAAAAGATGCAATATAAAAGCGCACAGAATAAAGCGAATTATGATAATAGAGGTGAATATGATCGTGCGGCTTATCATAATGATCCTAGATACAGAAAGGTTGTTGCACAAGCGAAGAAAGACTTCAACGAAAAAGGAATCCTTCAAGACGATACATATGTAGAAGGAAATAAAGTAATCCCAAAAAGAAATAAAACGATTCCTGCTGGAAAACAGGGACAATTAGATCATGTTGTATCCGCTAAAGAAATACATAATGATAGAGGGAGAGTCCTGGCAGGAATCGATGGAAGAGAACTTGCAAATAGTCCGGACAATCTACGGTATACAAATGCGGCCTTAAACAAAAATCTGTCAGATAAGTCTGTCGAAGAATATATTGCATGGTGCGAAGCCAATCCAGATAAGATTGATTGGAGAGGGAATAAAGGCGAGCCATTGCCAGATCATGTAAAGAAGAAACTTAGAGAGGAGTATAACAGAGCAAAAAAGGCTTATGATGCAAAACTAGCTGCGAAATATTATACAAGTCCTCAATTTGCAGCGGATACCGCAAAAGCAGCCGGAGCAAGAGGCTTTCAAATGGGAATTCGTCAAGCTACCGGATTAATATTTACTGAGGTGTGGTTTGCTATTCGCGAAGAAATGGTGTATGTCCAGACACCGTTTAATATGGAGCATTTTTTAAATTCGATTTCAAAAGGCATAAAGAATGGATTTGAAAGAGCAAAAGAAAAATACAAAGAAGTTCTGGAAAGATTTAAGGATGGTGCATTGGCGGGTGCATTATCAAGTATTACAACAACATTATGCAATATTTTCTTTACAACAGCAAAAAATGTAGTGAAAATTATCCGACAATCATATGCGTCATTGGTTCAGGCAGCAAAGATAATGCTTCTCAATCCAGACAATCTTCCGTTTGGTGAAAGAATGCGTGCAACATCAAAAATAATTGCAACAGGTGCAAGCGTTGTTTTTGGAACATTCGTCCAGGAAGCACTTTCTGAAATGATAAAGATTCCTACAGTTGGTGATATCGTTTCAACATTCTGCGGGACTTTGATTAGTGGCGTTTTGACCTGTACCTTACTCTTTTTCTTGGATCAAAGTAAAATAATTAATAAAATGGTCACAGTCTTAGATAAGTTACCGTCTATGGACACCAATATACAGTATTTCAGAGAACTAGCCGAATACTTTGATCAATATGCAGCGGAATTGATGAGTATTGATATTGATAAGTTTAGACAAGAAACAATTCTTTATAATCAATTGGCAGAAAAACTTGAATATGTGAATTCGGAACAGGAGGAAAATAAAATATTAAAATCAGCACTTCAAATCATAGGAATTTCTTTACCATGGACAGGTGATTTTAATTCCTTTATGGGAGATAAGACTCAAAGGTTGGTATTTGAATAATGTTTCATTGTGACCGATGCGGAGAATGCTGTCGAAATTTGGATAAATCTGAATTATATAAAGCGCTTGATCGAGGTGATGGAGTGTGTAAATATCTTAAGGGGAATTTATGCAGTATTTATGAAAATCGACCTATTATGTGTCGGGTTGATAAATGCTATGAGTTGTTTTTTAAATCATATATGACTCGGGAAGAGTATTATGATAAAAATTATGAGGCTTGTAAATGGTTAAAAGAAAAAAGGAGGAGTAAAAAATGCCATTACCATTGATTTTAGGAATTGGAGCAGGAATTGCAGGAGCAGTGGGAGTCGGAAGCGGAATTCGTGGAGGATTAAAGATGAAGGATGCCAAGGACACTATGGAATTGGCAAAATCCAGACACGAAAGAAATCTTCAAAAATTTAAAGAACAAAATGAAGAAACTTGCCATGATATGGATGAACTTGGCACATACGAGATGGAAATTCTAAATGGATTTAAAGAATTTGCGGATGCGATAGAACAAATTCAAAACCGTCCAGACTTTAAAACATTTCATAAGGAAGGCGTTGACATCCCAAGTTATGATAAGGAGAAAATACGTGAAGTCTCTGTGGGTGCAGGGATTCTGTTAGGAGGAATTACCGGAGCAGCGGTTGGAACTGCTGGTGGATTTGCAGCTGCAGGAGCGACGACATCAGCAGTAATGGCACTGGGAACAGCATCAACAGGGGCAGCGATTAGCGGCTTAAGCGGAGTTGCAGCTACCAATGCAACATTGGCAGCATTGGGTGGCGGAGCTTTAGCTGCTGGTGGTGGCGGTATGGCGCTGGGCTCGATGATATTGGGCGGCGCAACATTAGGAGTTGGTTTGCTTGTTGGGGGCATTATTTTTAATGTGACGGGCTCATCTTTGTCAGATAAGGCGGATACCGCATGGGCTGAAATGAAAACGGCTGAAGAAAAAATCAATAAGTCATGTCTTTTCCTTCACGATTTAAGCGATCTTTCCAAAAAATATCTGAATACTTTGCAAGTGGTTGATCGAGAATATAAAAGACATTTTCTGCGTTTAAAGAAGACAATATATAAAGATTATAAGCTCGACTGGAATGAGTTTACGGATGAAGAAAAGCTGAATACGGAGAATACCGTGCTTTTAGTGGGATTACTATACAATATGTGTAGGGTTAGTCTTGTAAAGAAAGCAGAGAAGGAAAACGAGTTGAATTCAATTAATAAAAAAGAAGCGGAAGATACTATGCATGATGCAACAAAGGTTATGGAACAATTATAAGGAGGAAAGATTATGTATTTGAATTTATTTGGAAAAGAGCAAAAAGAGTTAGCGCTGGATTTGTTGATTTATACAGCAATGGCAAATGATGAGATGGAAGATGCAGAGAAAATGAAGATATTGGAGTATTGTAAAGAAATGGGAATTAAGGAAACGCGATACTCCCCAGTCCTTTCACTACAAGAGTCCGAACAAAAATTTTTAGCAAGCAGCTCAGATAGTGAGATTAAAATGATGCTTGTAGAGATAATCGCTTTAGCAATGTCGGATAATAAAGTAGACGAGAAAGAAAAGGATTTTGTAAAAGCGTTTATGGAAAAGGCTGCAGTGAGTCGTGAGACTATGGGCGAAATTTTGCAGATTTTAAAGACAATTTCTTATATGTATGAAAATTTGAATTCCATTGTCTTTACAAAATCCTAATACGGATTGCCTAAAATCTGATTAAGAAAAATGGAGAAAACTATGGACGAAACATTTAAGATGAGCTTAGAGAGGCTTAAATTGGCTATAATCCTTAAACTGACAAAAGGTAGTGGATTAAAAACAATGGTTCCGTTTATGGGTTTGCTTCAGTTGAAAGATGTTCAGAAACTCAAAGCGGAAATAGATACAGAGATCGACAAACTGGTCGCTGGAGATATCAGATTTTCTGGATTAAAGTTTCAAAGGGATAAGATGTGGAAAGAGGCACAATTAATTGCAATAAGTCCGATCAGCACAGGACCATTGACACCAATGAATATACAGCTGAGTTTAATGAGGTACTTTGATTTGCAGGCAGACTACATAAAAAAATGGCTATAAGCTATAAATTTATAAAGACTATAACATAGCACCATAGCACTATACCCACCCCGCAGGCCCCGCCTGCGGGGTTTTCTTTTGCCCAAATTTCCGGAATATCTGAGATAGACAGTATCTGTCCAAGCCCTTGAGTATCGTAGTAATTGACCATAGAGATATGCTGCATAGGCAAAAGGAGGAATATGGATGAAAATCTTGTTTGCACAAACATTTAACCTGGGAGTCATTGCTGTGATGCTGTTTGTGATCGGCGTCAACCTGAAGAGACGGTTTTTGATCCGGGCCTTGGAGGCGGAAGCTGATCTGCGGCAGGAACCGGAGCTCGTGGATGAATTCTTATTGACAGATTTGCTGGAGCCGGATCTGGAATTTTTGGCAGCCCGTCCGAAGAGCCGCAGGTGCCTGCTGCCGCTCCTTGCCAGCGGGGTTGTGAGCCTTGCGGGGATCGGGACAGGCGCCGGGGCCCTTTTATACGGCGGCCTCAACGGCCTTTTTTCAGGCAGATTGGGAACCGTGGTTCTGATCTCAGGCAGCGCAGTTCTGCTGGCCCTGTTTGTTTACATTCTCCGGCATCTGGGAGCGCTGTTCCAGCTGCTTAGCGGTCGGAAGAGGCTTTAAACCCGGCGGATGCTATCGGAGAAGGGGAATAGGTATGAACATACAAAAGGATCCTCCATACCAGCTGGAACAGCTGCGGTATCTGCTGCAGGCAGCTTTCCGCTCTGCGGAGGAAGCGGATTGCGAGGGCTGCCAGATCGCCCTGAGCATGGCCTTAGAGATCATGGACCGGCTGGCGGAGGCGGTAAGGCGAGAGGAAAAGCCAGGGACTTAATGCAGCAGACTGTCTATCAGCGTCAAAAGGGCTTCCTTTTGGTCCTTCCGGAGGGCGGACCATCGGCCCAGGATCTGTTTTTGGTCTTCGGATAGCTCCACAGCTTCGGTTTCAGAAAAGAATTCTCCCAGGGTGATGCCGAGCCCCTGACAGATCTTTTCCAGAGAAGCCACGGAGGGCTGCATGTTTTTCCGGTACCAGGTGGAGATGGTGGACTGGGGGATCCCACTGTTTTGGGCCAGCTGGTATTCACTCCAGTTGCGTTTACGGCGTTCTGCGGTGATTTTATCCAGAATATTCAATGTGATGCCTCCTGTTACTGTTATAACGTTAATTATATTTCGAATTATCGTTGTACATAATGGATAAAAGTCGTATAATTAAGTTCGAAATAACGTATTAAAGCGGGGATATCAATACGAAAGAAAAAACGGAGGAGGTGTTGCCAGTGGATGTATTAGAAAATATGAGTCAGGGATTTAACAACAAGAAAAACCTGTTGACTCAGAAAACAAAGGATTTTTTGACGGTCACTGACTGCCAGGGCCGAATTGGACAGCTGGAAAAAGAAATCCGTGCAGCTTACTCCAATCTGGGAGAAATTGTCTATACCAGGGAAAAGAACAGGGGAACCTCAGATTACCGGCAGCAGATCAGCAGAATTGTGGATAAATATGAAGAAATAAAAAGGATACAGGAGCAGATCGCCAGTGTAAAAGCAAAGCGGACATGCCCTGCTTGTGGATATGAATTAGCGGAGGCTTCTCTATTTTGTCCCAATTGCGGCACAAGAGTCGCTTCGGAAACACCAACGGCAGGGGCTGTGCAGGAAACAAGAGTTTGCCCAAACTGCGGTAATGCGGTCAGTCCGGATGCGCAATTCTGTATGAACTGCGGAAAGCGGATCGTCGAAGAAACAACGGAATAAGGAGAAGGAAGTTATGGAAAAGAAAAAAGATCATTTGAGGATCGCATACTTTGTATGCTGCGGTATTCTGATAATCGCCTATTTTATGCCCTGCGTACAGTCGACGGTAAGCCTTTTTGGAATGGAGTTCCGAGCGTCGTTGGCTGATTACACCTTTGGCTCCGGGTTGATCGGAGATTCAGCTGAATTGCTTGTTGGTGTTTTTCTGCTGATTCCGGCAGTACTGATCCTTTTGGATTTTTTAAAGCTTCAGAAAAGAAAAGTGATCGGATATGTGCTGGCGGCCATTGGGCTGTTGTTTATGGCAGTTATGGCGATGTATGCGATGGATACGGAGGGACTGTCACTGGGAAGCGGTGGCTGGCTGACGCTTTTGGGTTATATCGCATTTTTTCCCATATCGCATTTGTATCTGAAAAACATGGTTCAAGCGCCGCAGATTGGGGAAGCACAGGCTGCAGCGGCACAAGCCGTGACTGCAAACGGGAAGGAAGCCAAAAAGTGTTCAAAGTGTGGCGCCTTATTGAAAACGGATGCAAAGTTCTGTGAGCAGTGTGGAGAGCCGGTTACGGTGACTCCCAGTGTATCCTTTTGCCCGGGATGCGGCAGAGAATGTAAGGCGGAAGAGAAGTTCTGCGAGCAATGTGGAACGAAGCTGCGGGATTGATTTTTGAGCAAAACGAGGGGGAAGGAAGCTATGAAATGTCAGAATTGCGGCGCAGAACTGCCGGATAGCGCAAAGTTCTGCGATAAGTGCGGAACCGCGGCACAGGGGAGTGCAGTTGCGGGAACGTTCTGTCCGAAGTGCGGGGAAAGGAATGAAAAGGGGGCTAAATTCTGCGGAAAGTGCGGAGCGCCGCTCATGGGTACCGGCAGTCCTTCGGCAGGAGCGGTTTATGCTTCGAATCCTGCTCCGCAGTCTCAGCAGCCGGTAAAGAAAAAGAAATGGCCTTGGGTTGTGGGAATCTGTGCAGCGGTCATCCTGATCCTGGCGATACTGGGAAGCGGTGGGTACGATCCGGTACAAACCTTGAAGCAGGCGCATTTGAGACAGTACAGCTCAACTATTACGATCGAGGAAGCATTTGAAAAACGATTCGACCAATGTGAATGGACTTCATCGGAAAGCTCTGTTGCGGAGAATGCGTATAATGTGTTTTTCTCGGGATACGATCCAGCAACGAATACGAACTGGGAGGTTTCCTTCAGCCTGCAGGAGCTCGACACGGAGACCGTTTCCATAGAAGTGGATACGATTTCCATAGATGGTGATCTGGAATACGATCCGGACATCATGTACTATCTGTTGGATTATGTCTACACGGGAAATATGGACAAGCTTTACACGGATATGGGAATGGCCCTGTGGAATACGATTTTTTCCGGGTTTTAACAGGAGGGAGATATGGAAAATCAGGAATATAAATTCTGTACTCAATGCGGTGCGAAAATGCCCAAGGAAGCAAGATTCTGTACTTCTTGTGGGAGTGCGTTCAAGCTGGAAGAAGCGAATAAAACGGCGGAACCCCAAAAGACAGAAACTGTCCAGGCAGTGCCTGCGCCGGTTCAGCCAACAGCCGCCACGGACGATGCGGAGCGTGCGATTGTCAGGAACAACACGGAATACTATCAAAGGCAGTTTGAAGACATCCGCCGCGGCGGAAAAGGCAAAATAAACTGGGCCTCCTTTTTCCTGAATCTGTATCATGCGGCTTACAGGAACGTCTGGAAGGAATGGCTTAAGGACACCGGAAAGTTCATGTTTGCCGCTTATGCGGTCATGGCAGCTGGATCATTGATCTTTCTTGGACTGTGTTTTTTTACCGATCTTGTGGCTGCAGGAAGAATGATATTCTTTGCCGGATTGGGAATTGGCGGGGTGCTCGGCGTTATTTATGTGGTGAAGCAGATCCTTTTTGCCATGAAGTTCAATAAGGTGTACCTTGACCATGTGGAGAAAAAGAAACAAGCTGGGGACAGTTCATCGGATCCCTCTGTGGGCAGAGCGGTACTCGTTGTGGTGGTCATGAGCGTGATAACCGGAATCTTAGCGGCCATTGCCGGAACCTCCGTCTCCCTGGCATCCCTTTCTGCGCTTGTTTCCTCCGAAATGGAGGAGAGCAGTGATTATATCGGAAATGAGCTTCCGGATTTGAGCAGTGATTTTTCTGCAGACAGTCCGGAAACAACTGCACCAGCAGACCATATATCGGGGCAGCAGATTCAGGTGGAAGATATTTTCGTATCCTATCCGGATGAGGTATCCTGGTTTAATCCCAACGGATATTACATGATCCCGTATTCTGAGGGCGGGGCGGAGACCGTCCTGTTCTGTACGGAAAACAAGGTGGCAAATTTTGCCCAGGCCTATTATCTGGAGGTTGAAAATACGGAAACGACTTCCGATGGCGGCCTGAAGGTGACCGGAACCATGTATGGAAGCGCCAAAACGGAAAAGATCTCCAACGGGGAATTTACAGTCACCTGGGATTCCTATGAATCGATCGATTATGCTTCTGTGGCGCTGAAGAACAGCGTCAATGGTACTGATACCTCCATGACCGGTGGGTATAGCTATTACGGGCCTGTGGGAATGGACGAGGTTGAAACCGGTGCGGCTGTTTCTGAAACGGCAGCTTCAGATGAATACGTCATCCCCGGCAGCGACAGCCGCTACCTGACGGATGCAGACGTGGAGGGGCTTGACCTGGACCAGATCCGTTTCGCCATCAATGAGATCTATGCCCGGCATGGCAGGGCCTTCCAGACAGAGGATCTGAACGAGTATTTTTCTTCCAAGTCCTGGTACACGCCCTTATATTCTGCGGATGAATTTGCCGCCATCGAAGACAGCGTGATGAATGACTATGAGAAGGAAAACATCAAATTCCTTGCGGCGATCCGAGACAGCGCCAACGGTTCCGCGTCCAGCCGGTTTGAAGCCGGGTGGATCTACGGGACCTATGAGATCCACGATGGAGGGATAGATGCCGTCGCAGAGATCGGGTGGTATTCTGACACTGGCGAGGATTATATCAGCCTGTCCGGCGCAACGTCAGATGGCAGTTCGCTTGCGGAGTTTACGGGAACGGTGGCTTCTTCCAATGGAAACAGCTATACGGCGGTAGACGAAAATGGGGATGTGATCGACTTTACCTATAACGGGGTGGATGCCATCGAGATCACCAATGGGTACGTCTCTGACGGAGGTCTGTATTTTCCGGGATTTGAGGGAACCTACCAAAAGACGGCGGATCTGTCCCATAATGTGAGTTAAATGAAAATGTCAGGAGGAAAGATATATGTTTTGCAGTAATTGCGGTTCACAGATACCGGAAGGAAGCGCTTTTTGCCCGAATTGCGGGACAAGATCAGGAGCAGCGCCGGAAGGCGCAACCGGTCAGGCCCCAAATTACCGGGCCAAAACCCTTGTTTTATCGACCCTGGAAAAGCTGGAAGGGCAGGAGGTTGAAGTTTTAGGGCTTGTACAGGGAAGCCTGGTATCCTCCAGAAATGTGGGGAAGGATCTGCTGGCAGGCTTTAAAAACATTGCCGGAGGAGAGATCAAGAGCTATACGGAGCTTACGGCCAGCGCCCGGGCTATGGCCCTGGAAAGGATGCAGATGGAGGCGGCGAATATCGGCGCAGACGGTATCCTTGGGATTCGTTATACTTCAGCCCCCATCTCCGTAGAAGGAGCCGTCGAAGTGATGGTTTATGGAACGGCTGTAAAGTTCAAATAAAAGCTTTTTGACGGATCAGAAATATTGCTGGAAATTTATGTCAACTTGCCTCTTTTTTGGCTCTTGAATAATGAAAAGCCGGATGGTATGATAGCAGCATAAAGCTGTCGTGCTTCCGGCTTTTGCCTTCCTTCGGGCAGGCCCATTTCTTATATCTGTCAGAAAAAC
>CALWIS010000105.1 GCA_944380795.1 uncultured Clostridia bacterium
CATATAAATATATGGTATCCCATCCGGGGCGAAAAGTCAAGGCGTTTTTCTCATAGAAATGCCGTTTTTTTCAGAATCACAGCGGCTTTTGGTCTTTTGGGGGCTCATACCCATAGGAGTGGTAAAACTCTGCGATTTCTTCCGGTGTTCGGGCGGCTACCGCCTGCAAAAGCTTTTTCGTTTTGGGGTCGCGGAAACCGATGATCCCTTCCCCAGTGCAGATGCTCTTTTCGATGGCGATGTCCTCTTTTCCAAGCCCTGGCGGCGGGGTAAGAGGCGGCTGCTTTTTCTTTCCAAACATGAACCATTCCTCCTCATAGGCTTTATCGATATGCCAAAGCCCCACCAGCCAAGGGTGGGGCCTTATGATGAATCAATCTGTTTTTTTGCTGTGGCAGCTTCCCTGCATGGAGCAGCCGGAGCAGCCCCCGCAGCAGCCTTTTCCCAGCTTTTTCCGGCGGCGCATCCAATACACCGCCCCTGCTGCCCACAGTGCAATCACAGCGAGAATCAGCCACTCCATCAGACAAACAGCCCTCCGATCTGATATACCAGGAAGGTGACGCCCCAGGCCAGCACCAGTTGGAACAGAGCGGCCATTCCTGTCCATTTCCAGCTTCCGGATTCCCGGCGAATAGTGGCCAAAGTGGCGATGCAGGGAACATACAGCAGGCTGAATACCATGAGAGCATACGCGTTGAGAGCGCCAAAGCCCATGGTTCCCAGAATCGCAGAAAGAGAGGCCATTCCTTCTGTTGTGGTAACATTGCTGATGCTGAACAGCACCGAACAGCTGGAAACCACCACTTCTTTAGCCGAAATACCGGCGATAAGGGCCACGACGATCTGCCAATATCCCAAGCCAATGGGCTGGAACACCGGGACAATCCATTTACCGATCATAGAGCCAAAGCTGTCGGCAATATCTGTCACATAGCCGCCCGGGCCAAAGTTCAGGATGCACCACATGATAATGGAGGCGATAAAGATGGTAGTGCCTGCCTTGGTGAGGTAATCTTTGACCTTTTCCCACACATAGATGAATACCGTGCGGGCGCTGGGAGCCTTGTATTCCGGCAGCTCGATGAGCAGCGTGTAAGCCGAGTTTTTCCGGTCAATAAGATGGAGCACAAACGCCACCAGAATCGCCACCAGCAAACCCAGCACATACATGGAGTAAGCGGCGATCATAGCGTTGTCCCCAAAGAACATTTCGGAGAAAAGCACATAAATGGGAAGCCGGGCGCTGCACGACATAAAAGGGGTCACCAGCATGGTCTTCATGCGGTCGCGGCGGTCTTCCAGCGCACGGGAGGCCATAATGGCGGGCACTGTGCAGCCAAAGCCTAAAATCATGGGGATAAACGCCCGGCCGGAAAGGCCCAGACGGCTCATAATACCGTCCATGACATAGGCGGCTCGGGACATATAGCCGCTGTCCTCCAAAAAGGCCAGCGCCAAAAACAGGATGACGATATTGGGCAGGAAGGTGAGGATGCCTCCCACGCCGGAGACAATGCCGTCTACTACCAACGAAATCAGCATTTCGTTTACCGCCATGCTCTCCATACCGGTACGCAGAGAGGTGGACACCCATTCCAGCAGCAAGCTCATGTATTCTTTGAGCCAGTCGCCCACGGTAAAGGTGAGGAGGAACACCAGCGCCATAATGCCGAGAAAAATGGGGAATCCCAGCCATCGATGGGTGAGGAATCGGTCGATGCGGTCAGTCCGGGCCACTTTTGTGTCCCGGTTCACCAGAGTCTCCTCCATGATTTCTTCAATAAAGTCGTATTTTTCGTTAATGATCTCCTGTCCGCAGGAATCCGCCAGACCCTTTGGGAGGTCTACCGGATATTTTTCCATAATGACGGTGTCGCCTTCCAGAATCTTCATAGCGTGCCAGCGGTGGTTGGTGAGGGTGGGGTATTTTTCCTTCAGCTGTGCCTTGACAATATCGATCTTATCCTCGATCTCGTCACTGTACACCATGGCGAATTCTTCGTGGTGATCGTGGAGGTGCTTGGATTTCTTGGTGTCATGATGGTGGATCAGCGGGGTGCGTTCCTTCCGGTCACTGTGGTGGAGCACGGCGTGCATCAGCACATCCAAGCCCCGGCGTTTCCGGGCGCTCACGGCAATCACCGGGATACCCAGCATCTCCGGCAGGCGGTGCATATCGATCTCCATGCCCCGCTTTTGTACAATATCCATCATATTCAGGGCCAGTACCACAGGTTTGCCCAACTCAATGAGCTGTAGCGTGAGGTAAAGGTTTCGTTCCAAAGCCGAAGCGTCCGCCACATCCACAATGACGTCTACATCGTCGCTGAGAATGTATTCTCGGGAAACCTGTTCCTCCATGGTGTAGGAAGTGAGGCTGTAGGTGCCGGGCAGGTCCACCAACTGAATCTTTCGCCCCTGGAAGGTCATGGAGCCCTCTACCTTTTCCACTGTAACGCCAGGCCAGTTGGCCACCTTTAGATTGGCGCCGGTATAGGCGTTAAAGAGGGTGGTTTTTCCGCAGTTGGGATTGCCGATAAAGGCCACACGCAAAGGTTGGGTGTTGACTGTATTCGATTGGGAGCGATTTGTTTTGCTGTTCCTCATTTTTCTGCCCCCTCTCGAATCTGAATCTTTTCCGTCATACTTCTTCCCAGAGCAAAGCGGGAACCCCGAAATTTTACAATCATAGCTCCCCGGGGCTTTTTTCCCAGGATCTGTATTTTTCCCCCAGGGGTCAGGCCCAGGGCTTCCAGCCGCCGTTCCATCTGCATTGCCAAACGGATGGCGCATACTTCATAGGTTTTGCCGGATTCTCCCCCGCATAATCCCATGAACAGCTCGTTCCTTTCTGTTTTGTTAGGCTAACCTAACTTACCAGGGACATTCTACCACATTACTATAGAAAATGCAACGGGGTAAGCGGAGGTTTCGACGTTTTTTGCATTTGCGAGGAAATCGTGGTATACTGTTGGCGAAATAGCAGGAAAGGCGGTATTTTTATGAAAGTATTGGCGACAGATTTTGACGGCACCTTTTATACCGGAGAGGCATGTGTTCCTGGAAATCTGGCAGCGGTGGAACGCTGGCGCAAAGCGGGGAATGTGTTTGGAATCGTTACTGGAAGGCCTTTTCAGATGATCCTCCCAGAACTGCGCCGCCACAACATCAGCGTAGATTTTCTGGTGTGTGATAATGGAGCCGCCCTTCACGATGGGGCGGGGAATCCTATCTGGTCGGCGGTGTTTGACCCGGAGATTCCGGGAGCCGTGTTCGATCTGCCGGAGCTGGAAAACATTATCTATTATGTAGCCGCCACCCGCAGCGGGCTGGCTGCCCACACCCAAGACAACAGCGACCCCTATTGGGACGATGTGTGTAATTTAGGCCGCCGGAGCAAGGAGAAGATGCAGGAACTCTCGGAGGTCATTCAGATCAGCACCCTGTTTGAAGGCCCAGAGGAGGCCCAGGCCTTTGCCAAGCAGTTGGACAGCCGGTTCCCGGGCAAGATCGTCACCCACGTCAACTGGCGCTGCTGCGACTCGGTGCCTTTTGGTTTGGATAAGGCACAGGGCATTTTGCGTCTGGCGGAACTGAAGGGCTGGGATCGCCGGGATATCTTCACCATGGGCGATGGCTGCAACGATGTGCCCATGCTGAAAGCTTTTGCTAGTGCCGCGCCGGTTTCCTCCGAAAAAGCGGTGCTGGATGTGGTTTCACGCACCTTTGAGAGCGTGGCTGCTTATATCGACGCACTGCTGGAAGAAACCGGAAAATAACTGTTAAAACCGTATATAAAGAAAAATACCCCATCCTCTTTTGTCGTTGACGGGCCCCAGAGGATGGGGTATAATGTTAGTGAAAATACAATAAATTGCACAGAAATTTCAACGATATATTCCAATGTATCTATGCAATGAATAAAAGGAGGCAGTTTTATGAGTACCCCTCACAATCACGGAGAACTGGGCGAGATCGCCCGTACCGTCCTCATGCCCGGTGACCCTCTCCGAGCCAAATATATTGCAGAAACCTACCTTTCCCACCCGGTATGCTTTAATACAGTGCGGAATATGCTGGGATATACCGGGGAATATCAGGGCAAGCGAATCTCCGTTATGGGCAGCGGTATGGGAATCCCTTCTATGGGCATCTACAGCTATGAGCTGTACCATTTTTATGATGTTGAGAATATCATCCGCATTGGCTCCATTGGAGGAATTGGGGACAAGGTGGCGCTGCGGGATATTATTTTTGCTATGAGTTCCTGTACGGATTCCAATTATGGGGCTCAGTTCCGTTTGCCCGGTACCTTTGCCCCCACGGCAGATTTCTCTTTGCTGGAAAAAGGTGTGCAGGCTGCCCGGAATCTCCACGTGCCCCATCATGTGGGCACGGTGATAAGCTCCGATCTGTTTTATGGCGATTACGCGGACGGTTTAAAAGACTGGAAAAAAATGGGTGTTTTGGGTGTGGAGATGGAATCTGCCGGTTTGTATATGAACGCGGCCCGCGCCGGGAAAAAGGCCTTGGCATTGTTTACCGTATCAGACCTGCCCCTTACCGGCGAAGCCCTTTCCGCGGAGGAACGGCAGACTACCTTTACCCAAATGATGGAGATCGCGCTGGAAATTGCGGAATAGGCGGGGATGAAAATGGATGCATGGCAAGACCTTTTGTGCCAACAGGCAACAGCGGCCAGAGAGCGGGCCTATTGCCCTTATTCCCATTTTGCTGTGGGAGCCGCCCTGCTGTGTAAAAGTGGAAGAATCTATACAGGGTGTAATATTGAATCTGCCGCATACTCTCCGTCGATTTGCGCCGAACGAACCGCCTTTGCCAAAGCAGTGAGCGAAGGGGAGCGGGAGTTTACAGCTATCGCCATTGTGGGCGGAAAACAGGGAGAGCCTTGTAAAGAACTATGCCCTCCCTGCGGGGTATGCCGGCAGGTGATGATGGAGTTCTGCGACCCGGAAACCTTTCTCATTCTGTTGGCAACGGAAAATAATGAATACAAAAAGTATACTTTGTCGAAACTTCTACCTTTTGGATTTGGTCCTGCGAATCTGTGACAGGAGGGATCACCTTGCATATGTATGATATTCTCAACCGGAAGCGGCTGGGTAAGGCCCTTTCCCGGCAAGAGATCGAATATTTTGTCCGGGGCTGCACCACCGGGGAGATTCCCGACTACCAGCTTTCGGCACTGCTCATGGCCATCTGTATTCAGGGTATGAACGAGGAAGAAACAGCGTGGCTTACTATGGCGATGGCTCGCTCTGGACAAATGGCGGACTTGTCCCACATCCCGGGAATCAAGGTGGATAAACACAGCACCGGGGGCGTGGGGGATAAAGTTACCCTGGTGGCGGCGCCTTTGGCAGCAGCTTGTGGGGTAACGGTGGCCAAAATGAGCGGCCGAGGATTGGGTTATACCGGCGGCACCATCGATAAGCTGGAATCAATTCCAGGATTTACCACACAACTGCCACCGGAAACCTTTGCGGATATTGCCGGCACAGTAGGGGTGTGTATCGTCAGTCAAAGCGGGGAATTGGCCCCGGCGGATAAAAAGCTTTACGCTCTGCGGGACGTGACGGCCACGGTGGAGAGCCTGCCCCTTATCGCTTCCAGTATCATGAGTAAAAAGCTGGCAGGGGGCAGCGATTGCATCGTACTGGATGTTAAGACCGGCAGCGGCGCTTTCATGAAGACCTTGGAGGATTCCCGGGCATTGGCTCGGGCTATGGTGTCCATTGGCTCACAGGCTGGGAAACCCACTGCTGCCCTGATTACCGACATGAACCGCCCCTTGGGCATGACGGTGGGAAATGCTCTGGAGATGGAGGAGGCCTGCCAGGTGCTTTGCGGGCAGGGCCCGGAGGATGTGCGCCGCTTATCAGTGGCAGTGGCGTCAGCCATGGTTTGGCTGGCCAAAAAAGCTTCCGGAATGGAAGAAGCCCAGGCTTTGGTGGAAGAAAAGCTGCGAGATGGCAGCGCCCGGGAGCGTATGGAAGAGATGATACGCCGCCAGGGAGGAGACCCGGAGGTAGTGCGCCATCCTGAGTGTTTACCCCAGGGGCGGGTATCCCGGCAAGTATTGGCCGCTTCTTCTGGCTGGTTGGGAGCCATGGACACCCAGGGGATCGGCCGCTGCTCTGTACTTTTGGGTGCCGGAAGAGAGAAAAAAGACAGTCCGCTGGATTATGGCGCAGGGATTCGGTTTGCCAAAACTTTGGGCAGTTGTGTAGAAAAGGGAGAAGTATTGGCAACGGTGTATGCAGAAACTGAACAAATTGCAGAAGAAGGGGCCAAAGTACTGGAAAAAGCACTGCGCATTGCCCCTGTTCCCCTGGAAATTCCGCCCCTCTTTTATGATTGGATTACGGAAAAGGATGTAAAAAAGAAGTAAATATATGCAAAGTGTCCAAAAGGCCATCGGGAAGAATTGTAAAGCCAAAGTATTGAAAATATGAACAATTTTCTTGACACAGGGGTAGGTAAAGTAATACAATTAGTAATGAAATGCATGAAGCTTTCATTGTCGGGCGTGACGCACCCGTTTGATTTAAGCCAGTGATTTTACAAAGTCTAACAGAAATTTGACAAAAGGAGGCATGGTACCGGGATGAACGTACCTGTATGGGTGTGTATTCTCATCGCGGTTCTTGCGGCGGCGGCAGCAGGCTTTGTCGCGTTTGCGGCAGGCGTCAGCTACCGCAAAAAACAGGCGGAAGCCGCCATCGGTTCTGCTGAACAGGAAGCCAAGAGAATCGTCAGTGATGCGATAAAAACATCGGAAGCAAAGAAAAAAGAGACCATTCTGGAGGGCAAGGACGAGATTCACCG
>CALWIS010000106.1 GCA_944380795.1 uncultured Clostridia bacterium
GTGTTCGGCAAAAAGCCCATCATTATCGGCGAGCGCATCAACCCCACCGGCAAAAAGCGGTTCAAGCAGGCATTGCGGGAGCACGACATGGAGTACATTCTGCGGGAGGGCGTGACCCAGCAGCAGAGCGGCGCCCATGTGCTGGACGTGAACGTGGGCTTGCCGGAAATCGACGAAAAAGCCCTGATGTGCGAGGCCATTTCCCAATTACAGGGAGTTTCCGACCTTCCCCTGCAAATCGACACTTCCAGCCCGGAAGTGATGGAAGCCGCCCTGCGGATGTACAACGGCAAAGCCCTTATCAACTCCGTCAACGGCAAAAAAGAGAGCATGGAGGCCATTTTCCCCCTGGTGAAGAAGTACGGCGGTGCAGTCATCGCCCTGACTCTGGATGAAAGCGGCATTCCCGAAACCGCCCAGGGCCGGTTTGAAATTGCCAAACGCATTGTGGAAACCGCCGCTTCCTACGGCATCCCCAAGCACGATATTATTGTGGACGCCTTGGCAATGACCATCAGCACCGGCTGGGAAGCGGCCGCCGTTACGCTGGAAACCCTGCGCCTGCTCCGGGACGAGCTTGGGGTGCACACCTCTCTGGGTGTCTCCAATGTATCCTTTGGCCTGCCCCAGCGGGAAAACATCAACGCCGCATTCTTCACCATGGCGTTACAAAACGGCCTTGGCGCGGCTATTATCAACCCCAATTCCGAAGCCATGCTCCGGGCCTATGACGCATTCTGCGCCCTTTCCGGCGCTGACCCCCAGTGCGCTGCCTATATTGAAAAATACGCCCAGGCTGCCGCCGTCTCCCCTATTCCGGCAAAAACGGAGGTTTCCCTGTCCCAGGCCATTATCCGGGGACTCAAGGAAAGCGCCTATGACGCGGCCAAGGTGGAGCTTGCCCACCGGGAGCCCCTGGCGGTCATCAACGAGGACATGGTGCCCGCTTTGGACGTGGTGGGCCAAGGCTTTGAAAAAGGGACGCTGTTCCTGCCCCAGCTTCTCATGAGCGCGGAAGCCGCGAAAGCCGCCTTTGAAGCAGTGCGGGAGGTGCTGGAAAGCGCCGGTTCCCGCCCGGAGAAAAAAGGGAAAATCGTGCTGGCCACCGTACAGGGGGACATCCACGACATCGGCAAGAACATTGTGAAGGTGCTGCTGGAAAATTACAGCTACGAGGTCATTGACCTAGGCAAGGATGTGCCCATTGAAACCGTGGTGCAGGCGGTGGTGGAGAACCATGTGCCTCTGGCGGGTCTCAGCGCCCTGATGACCACTACGGTAGAGAACATGGCCAAGACCATTGAAGCTTTACACCGGGACGCTCCCTGGTGCAAGATCATGGTGGGCGGCGCAGTGCTCACCCCGGAATACGCCGAAATGATTCACGCAGATTATTATTCCAAGGACGCCATGGCCTCTGTGCGGTATGCAGAGGAGCTTTTTGGCGGGGAATAATTGGTAATCCGTAAATGAAAGTGGTTAAGGGGAAACCCCAGACGTGGGTTTCCCCTCGAAAATAGTCCACTGGACTATTTTCTCACCCCTTCCTGCGTTTTAAAAGCATAAAGAGTTCCGCTCTCTGCGGAGAGCGGCCAAAAGGGCGCTGGTCTCGCCTGCCGGCTCGGTCGGTGTTCAACGTTTGCCACTGGCAAACAACACCCTTTTTGATTTCCTGCCACCTTTTAAAAGGGCGCCGTGTGCCAGTGGCACACAAACAAGGCGCCGACCGTAGCGGCAGCGAAGACCTGGACGAAAATTTTTGCGTCGCGGGGCAGCCGTTTCTAATTTTCGGCTGCTTCCACGCGAACAGATTCAAAATTATATTTTATAGTACAACCCACAAGGGCCGCGGCAAAAACCGCGGCCCTTGTGGGTTTAAGAAGGAATAATGAAAAAGAAGGGTATTTATGAAAACGCCTGTTACAGGCACTTGTACTTGGTCTGTCATGTTGCCGGGCCGGTATTCCGTCCACACCGGCAACGCTCGACAGTTATAAGAAAACTGTTTTTATCTTCCACGAATCAGCTCCGTTTGTTTTCTGTGGCTTTAGTATACGCCACAATTATGACCCAATTTTGAAGGGAATCGAAACAATTCAGGAAAAATCTTACTGTTTTTTGTGAGCAGCTTACAAACTCTCCACAGCCGCCTTCTGGATGGCCAGCCCCTTTTGGTAACGGGCGATAAACTGGTTAAAGCCCTCTACATTGGTGGGGTCGGGCTGCTCCACAACGCCGGTATTGCCGTGGAACACCTGCTGGTTCAGGTATTCCTCTAAGGTCTGCTCCGGCTTCTCCCGCAGCAGATAGGCGGCCAGCAGGGCAATGCCCCAGGCTCCGCCTTCTCCGGCGGTTTCCATCACGGCCACCGGCACGTTCATGGCCGCGGCCATAAAGGCCAGGCCCATTTTCTGGGTCTTGAAGTAGCCGCCGTGGCCCATGAGCAGATCCAGACCCACGTGTTCCTTCTGGAAGAGGATGTCCATGCCGATCTTCAAAGTGGCCAGGGCGCTGTAGAGATGGGTGCGCATAAAGTTGGCCAAATCAAACTGGCTGTCGGGGGTGCGGACAAACAGGGGACGGCCCTCTTCAAAGCCGGTGATGGGTTCGCCGGAATCGTAGTTATAGGAAAGCAGGCCGCCGCAGTCGGCAGCGCCTTCCAGAGCCTTACAGAACAGCATCTCGTAGAGGTCGTGCTTTTTCACGTTAAAGCCCATGTTTTGCAGCACTTCGTCAAACAGGGACACCCAGGTGTTGATGTCGGAGGTGCAGTTGTTGCAGTGCACCATAGCCACCGGCGCGCCAGTGGGGGTGGTCACCATGTCGATTTCGGGATACATATGCTCCAAAGCCTTTTCCAGCACCACCATGGCAAACACAGAAGTACCGGCAGACACATTGCCGCTTCTGGGCGCCACGCTGTTGGTGGACGCCATGCCGGTACCGGCGTCGCCCTCCGGCGGGCACATGGGGCAGCCGCTCTCCAAAGTGCCGGTGGGGTCCAGCAGCAAAGCGCCTTCCGGCGTGAGAACGCCCGCGTTCTCCCCAGCCCGGAGCACTTTAGGCAGCACATCCAGCACACTATAGGAAAGGCCGTATGCCTTCAGCTTTTCATCAAACAGTCCCACCATGCGGCTGTCATAGTCTACCGTGTTGCTATCGATGGGGAACATACCGGAAGCATCGCCCACGCCCAGCACCTTTTTGCCGGTGAGCATCCAGTGGACATAGCCTGCCAACGTGGTCATAAAGGAAAGGCGGGGCAGGTGCTCCTCTTCATTGAGCATGGCCTGATACAGATGGGCAACGCTCCAGCGCTGGGGGATATTGAAGTTGAACAGCTGGCTCAGTTCCTCTGCCGCAGGGCCGGTGGTGGTGTTCCGCCAAGTGCGGAAGGGCACCAGCAGTTCCCCATCCTCGTCAAAAGCCAAATAGCCGTGCATCATGGCGGAAAAACCAATGGCTCCGATCTTCTTCAGCTCTACGCCGTATTTTTCCTTGACCTCCTGGGCAAGCTCCCGATAGCAGCTTTGCAGGCCCGTCCATACATCCTCCAGAGAATAGGTCCAGATGCCGTTTTCCCAGCGGTTTTCCCACTCATAACCGCCGGAAGCCAGAGGCACGGAATCCTTCCCGATGAGCACTGCCTTGATACGGGTGGAACCAAACTCGATGCCCAGGGCGGTTTTGCCCTGGGAAATGGCCATTTCGATTTGTTTCTGCTCCATATGATATCGTCCTTTCTTATGTACCGCTTTTATTCTATGCCGCAAATTGTACGTACATCTTCAATATTCATGATACTGTCTTTTTCTTCCGAGCACAAGAGACAGAATCACTAAAAAAAGCGGCGGATTTTTGATACCCTTGGAAAAGCTCTCTCAGCCCTTGCCGTTTTTAAGAGGAAACTCCCCTTTTCCCGGCTCCCGCTCCACAAAAACTGCGCGGCGCACGGCGTTTTTCCCGTACTTTTTTCGCAGAGAATCCACTGC
Organism: uncultured Clostridia bacterium; assembly: GCA_944380795.1. Lineage (GTDB taxonomy): Bacteria > Bacillota > Clostridia > Oscillospirales > Acutalibacteraceae > Heritagella_A. The sequence continues at coordinate 3,993 of CALWIS010000106.1, forward strand.
CTGCTCCATCTTTGCTTCCCGGTCGTAATCCCGCTTTTCAAACAGGCTCAGCTGCCGGGCCGCTCCCTGGGGCAGGAGCCGGGCGGCCTGCACCCCCAAAAGCCGCAGAGGTTTGCCGTCCCAAAGCTGGTCCAGCAAAAGGCAGGCGAACTCGTGGAGCTCGCTGGTAACGCTGGTGGGGGCGGGCAGCACCATTTGATGGGAAAAGTATTGCAGTCCGCTGGTGCGGATGCCCACCGATAAGGCCCCAGCCTCCATCCCCGCTGCCCGGAGCCTCTCCCCCACGCTCTCGCACAGGGAAAGGAGCACACAATGGGCGGTCTCATGGTCGCACACATCCTGGGCCGTGGTGGTGCTGTTGCCGATGCTCTTGCTTTCCGGGGGCTTTTCCAGCACCGGGGAAACGTCGATACCGTTGGCGTAGGCCCACAAATGCTCCCCCTGCTTTTTCAGGTGGCGCACCAAAAGGCCCCGGTCGGCTTTGGCCAAATCCCCAATGGTGCGGATGCCCAGCAGGGCCATCACCTTTTGGGTGGAGCCCCCCACCGAATACAGCTCCCCCACCGGTAGGGGCCACATTTTTTCTGGAATCTCCTCAGGGAACAAGGTGTGCACCCGGTCGGGCTTTTCAAAGTCGGAGGCCATTTTTGCCAGTAACTTATTCACCGAGATGCCGATATTTACCGTGAATCCCAGCTCTGTTTTCACCCGCTCCCGGATGGTATGGGCCACGGCTACCGGCTCCCCCCACAGCCACTGGGTGCCGGTCATATCCATAAATGCCTCGTCGATGGAAGCCTGCTCCACCAGGGGCGTGTATTCCTCCAAAATGGCCATAAGCTGCCGGGAGCGCTGGCGGTACAGCGTGTGGTTGGGGGGCACTAGAATTAGGGAAGGGCATTTTCGCAGAGCTTCCCCAATACTTTCCCCGGTGCGCACCCCCATTTTTTTGGCGGGGATGGATTTTGCCAGAATCACGCCATGACGGGAGGCCATATCCCCGCCCACTGCCGCGGTTTCCAGCCGCAGATCCGGCCCGCCCGCCAGCCGCAGCCGCTCCGCCGCCTCCCAGCTTAAAAACGCGGAATTCACATCCACATGAAAAATCACTCTCTGGCTTGGTTCCTGCACAGCGCTCCCCCCTTTTTCTTTTATTATACAAACATACGTTTTGTTTTGCAAGGGATAAAAAATGCCTGCCCTGGCAAAACCGGGCAGGCATTTTTTATCAGCGCTTGTAGTAGTTGATGAGACAGCCATCCAGCAGAATCTGGCGCTCGTCATCGGTGAGGGCGGCAATGGACAGGGTGAAGGCTTTTGCCTCGTCCCCCAGCACATAGGCGGGAATGGAGGAAATATCGCCCTTTTCCAGAATGGCCCGGGCATTGGGCACCAAAATGTAGTCGCCCAGCTTAAAGGGAGTTTCGCCCTCGTACTGGAAGGGCAGCATACCCCAGTTGATGAGGTTGGAGCGATACCGCTTGGTGGCGTACTCCACGGCGATGTTGGCGCCTGCGCCCAGCACACGCTGGCAGCTGGCTGCCTGCTCACGGGCGGAGCCGTCGCCGGGCTTCACCGCGTAAATGGTGGAGGCGATGCCGATGCTGTTCCAATCTGCATTCTCGCAGCCGGGCACCTTGTGCACCTTTTCCAGCAGAGCAGCGTCATATTCACCGGCGGCACGGGCCTTTTCTTCGGCCTGTACTTCCTTGGCGCGGCCCACATAGGCGGGGTCCTTGCGGCTCAGGGTGAATTCTGCTAGGCCCAGGGGATTGGAGCGGAAGGAGCTGGTCTCGCCGCTGGGAATCAGTTCGTCGGTGGTGGTCACCGGGTCGGTGATGTAGCTGGTGACCTTGAGCAGCAGGTTCTCGGGCAGGGGCTGGATGGAGGGCCAATCCTTGATGTTGGGGCCAAGGCGGAGGATCTCGTCAAAGTCGCCCTTGCCGTAACCGGCATAAATGCGGCTGCGGTAGCTGGAATCGTCGAACTCATAGGCCGGGATATTGGGGGTATAGTCGATGTCGGTAGCCGGGGTGAGGATGCCGCCCATACGGGTGGTGGCGGCGATGGAGCGGGCGTCCATCAAAGCTACGCCGGCAATCTGGCCGTTGCCGGGCTTGGAGCCCTCGCGGCTGGGGAAGTTCCGGGTGGTGTGGCGGATAGAGAGAGAGCCGTTGGCGGGCACATCGCCTGCACCGAAGCAGGGGCCGCAGAAGGCGGTGCGGATGGTAGCGCCGCAGGCCATCAAATCAGCCAGCGCGCCGTTCTTCATCAGGGCCATCATGGTGGGCTGGCTGCTGGGGTACACGCTGAGGGCGTACTCGTCGTTACCGGCAGAGTGTCCCTTCAAAATCTGGGCGGCCTCGCAGATGTTGGAGTAGGTGCCGCCGGCACATCCGGCGATGACACCCTGGTCTACCCGCAGGCGGCCGTTTTCGATCTTATCCACCAGAGACAGCTTGACCTTGTCGTTGCCGATGAGGGCTTTGCAGTCCTCTTCTGTCTTGTGGAGGATGTCCTCCAGATTGGCGTTGAGTTCCTCAATGGAATACACATTGGAGGGGTGCATGGGCAGCGCGATCATGGGGCGGATGGTGGACAGGTCCACTTCCACCATGCCGTCATAATAGGCCAGATCAGCGGGAGACATTTCTTTGTAGTCGCCGCCACGGCCGTGGATGGTCAAATATTCTTTGGTTTTGTCGTCGGTCTCCCAGATACTGGACAGGCAGGTGGTCTCGGTGGTCATTACGTCGATGCCGCTGCGGTATTCCAGCGCCAAGTTATGGACGCCAGGGCCCACAAACTCCATGACCTTATTCTTCACATAACCGTTTTTAAACACAGCGCCGATAAT
>CALWIS010000107.1 GCA_944380795.1 uncultured Clostridia bacterium
CTGTCATAATATTTACCTGGTCGAACACCTGTAAGGACCCGATCAACGCCATCAGTGTTACAAAATAGGTGGTGGGGCCAATCATGGGAACCGTGATCTTACGGAACTTCTGGAAGGCATTGGCGCCATCGATGGTAGCTGCCTCATACAAGTCGCGGGGCACCCCCTGCAATCCGGCCAGGAAGATGGTCATGTTATAGCCCAGCCCCTTCCAGATGCTCATAATAGCAATGGAGATCATGGCCATTTCTGTGCTGGTGAGCCAAGCCACGGAAGGCAGGTGCAGGTATCCCAGCAAGGTGTTGAGTAAGCCGCCATTTTCTTCATACAGCATACTCCATACCAGCGATACCGCTACCATAGAGGTGATTACCGGAATAAATACCAACGTGCGGAAAATAGAGATGCCACGAATCTGCCGGTTTAACAGCACTGCCAATAGAAGCGACAGAATCACCCCAACAGGAACGGTCAGCACTGTAAACCAAAGGGTATTGAGAATGGCAACAATAAACTGCTCATCCTGAAATAGATTGATATAGTTTTCCAGGCCAATAAATTCAATAGTAGAGATTACATCGTAATTGGTAAAGCTGAAATACAGCGACATCAAGATAGGGACCAGCATAAAAACTAAGAACCCCAGAAAATTTGGAAGAATAAACAGGTATCCCCAAAAATTTCTTCTTGCCTGTATCTTACTTTTGGTTTTCATAAAGCTTCCCTCCTGCTGTGATTTTGCCTTTTCGGGGATAAAAAGGGCGGCTGCCGACCCTTAACAGAGAAGGCCGCCGCCCGAAAGGATACTTAATACCGTGGATTATTCAGCTGCCAGAATCTTATCGACTTCTGCTGCTGCCTTATCCAAAGCTGCCTGTGCATCGTCTTCCTTATCGAACATATAGCTCTGCAGGTTGATGCCCATAGCATTCTCGATCTGCGGCCAAGAAGGAGTAAACGGACGGGTCTTGGAAGTCTCCATCTGGTCAGAGAACACCTGCAGGAAATCGCCGTACTTATTGTCATCCTTGTAGAAATCCTTGTATTCGGGCTGCGGAGGAACAGTAATCCAATTCTCCCAGAAGGTCTTGGTAAAATCGGAGCAGCACAGGTGGGTCAAATAATCATAGGCTTCCTGGGGATACTTGGTACCGCTGAAAATTACTACGCCTTCGCCGCCAACAACTGTTGTAGAAGCTTCTTGAGAAGCATCCTTCTTTGGAATGGGCGCTACGCCGAACTTATCCTTAAAGTTATCATCTGCCAGGAAGGTGGTCAGGTTCCACGGGCCATCAATAACCATGGCGGTAATGCCGGAAGTAAAGCGGTTCACACCGGTAGGAGCAGCCTGCAGAGGAACGCTCTTATCCTCCTGCACCATAGCCTTCCAGAATTCCAGTGCCTCTACGCCTTCTTCGGAGTTAAAAATAGCCTTGGTGCGGTCCTCGTTGAGGAATTCGCCACCATTCGTCCAAAGGAAGGGCATCCAGTTCCAGGTGTATCCGCCGTTCTTATCGTAAACCGGCAGGTCCAGACCATAGATATTTTTATCGGCATTGGTCAGGGTCTTTGCCGCACTGCGCAGATCATCCCAAGTCCAGTTGGCGTCAGGCTCTGCCAGACCGGCATTTTTGAACATTTCCTTATTGTAGAACAAGGCTAGATTGTTGGAAGTGATACGCAGGCCATATACGTCGTCCTTATAGACCATGGTATCCCATACCGAATCATAAAATCTATCCTGATATTCTTCTACCCCATACTGCTTCAAGCCCAACAGCTTGCCTTTAGCTGCCAACTGCGTGCTCTGCACACCGGCATCACAGAAAGCAAGGTCCGGAGCGTTACCGCCAGCCAATGTGGCCTGAATCTTGGTGTTATAGGAGTCAGAGGCAATGGGTACTGTTGTCACCTCTACGCCGGTCTGCTCTTTGTAGGCCGCTGTATCCTCTTTGATCTTATCGGCACTGGCCTTTTCCCAGCCATACACCCAGATCGTCAGTTTAGCGTCGGATTTTCCATCCCCAGAACTACCCGTACTTCCGCTGCTTCCGCTGCTTCCGCTGCTGCTTGTGCTGTCTCCACAGCCAGCCATTGCAGAAAGGGCCAATGCTCCTGCCAAGAGAACTGCCAATACTCTTTTGATTTTCATTAGATTCTCATTCCTTTCTCAAACAACCTTTTCGTCCTTTTTTCACTTCAAGTCTCGTTTCCATCAGTGATGATGATAAAATGGGAAGAAAACCGAAGCTCCGTTTCTTTGGCAATTAGATTATACAATAATTTCGAATCTATAAACAGTGCACAATTTTTTGGGTTTTACACATATTTTTTTACTTTGATTGACACGAAGCTTCATTTTGCAGCTATAAATAATGGATGTCTGCTTTCCAAAATCAATCTTTGGAAAGCAGACATCCTGTAACAATACCCTATATTATCAGTTGTGCTCCCAAATCAGTTGTAAGATCTCTTTATCGGCAGGACAAAAGGGATACTGGGGAATCTCCGCTGGGGTAATCCATCGAATATCCTCATGTTCCAGTTTTTTAGGCGTTCCCTTCACAATGTGAGCATTAAACAACGTCAGGTGTACGGTAATATCGGGATACTGATGGACAACTTGCGTAAAAATCCCATCCGGCTCCACCACTACTCCCAGTTCTTCTTGGCATTCCCGCACCAGTGCTTCTTCTCCAGTCTCTCCAGGTTCTACTTTTCCGCCTACAAACTCCCACAAAAGTCCACATGATTTTGTAGATGGACGCTGACAGATCATGAACCGATCCTTATCCCAAATTAGTGCAGCTGATACTTCTGTCATGAAAGCATTCCCCCTCAAAACATTCTTTTCCTTAGTTAAAACAAATTGTAAAATACAAAAAATCCTGGAAACCATAGTTTCCAGGATTTTTTCTCTGGCTCCCCAAGTTGGACTCGAACCAACGACCCTGCGATTAACAGTCGCATGCTCTACCGGCTGAGCTATTGAGGAATATTCATGTTGGCGTCTTTCTATCGTTCCAGGCCGTCGCCAGCCAAG
>CALWIS010000108.1 GCA_944380795.1 uncultured Clostridia bacterium
ACGGTGATGATCTCCCCCACCGCCACTTCTTCGGGGCTCACCTGCACCAGCTTGCCCTCCCGCTCAATGTTGGCCCAATCCGGGCGAATGTCCATGAGAGAAGCAATGGAGCGGCGGGAACGGTTCACGGCAAGATCCTGGAACAGCTCCCCCACCTGATACAACAGCATGACCAGCACGCCCTCCGGGTATTCCCCAATACAGAAAGCGCCCACCGTAGCCAACGCCATGAGGAAGTTTTCGTCAAACACCTGACCATGCAGGATGTTGCGGACAGCCTTCCACAACACATCCCAGCCCACCACGGCGTAGGGTACCAAAAACAGCAGCAGCCGCCACACCCCCTCCAAGGGCGCCAGCATGGCGGCAGCCACCAGCACCGCTGCAATAGCAATGCGGGCTACGATCCGTTTTTCCTTGGCTTTCATACTCTTCCCTTCCTCCTTTCCCCTTCGTTTAGAGAAGGATGCGGCAATCCGGCTCTACCCGGCGGCAGGCTTTTTGGGCCTGCTGCACAATCTCGTCGAACCGGTCGTCTTGGGCTTCCAGCGTCATCTTCTGGGTCAGGAAGTTGATGCTCACGCTTTCCACCCCTTGAATCTTGCGGATGGCGTCCTCCATTTTCCGGGCGCAGTTGGCGCAGTCCAAATCTTCCATGCGGTACACTTTTTTCATCACATTTTCCCCCTTATTCTCCCAGATGCTCCATGCCCTGATCGATGATCCGGCGCACATGGTCGTCATCCAGGGAGTAAAATACATTTTTTCCCTCTTTGCGGAACTTCACCAGCTTATTGGCCTTTAATACCCGCAGCTGGTGGGAAACAGCGGTTTGAGTCATGCCCAGCGTTTGGGCAATGTCGCACACGCACAGTTCCGACTCAAACAGGGCGTATAGGATTTTAATGCGGGTGGAATCCCCAAACACCTTGAAAAGCTCTGCCAGATCATACAGCAGTTCCTCGGGGGGAAGCAGTTCTTTCAGCTTCTCCACCGTATCCGTATGGATTTCCAGCTCCTCGCAGCACTCGGCTTCCGGCTGTTTCATAGATGAACACCCTTTCATATGAATATCTGTTCATATGTTATACCTATTTTCCCCTTCTGTCAAGGGGAATTTCTGTTTTTTTACCATTCCTATTGACAAAACAAGCAATATGTTATATAGTTAGTTATACAAGTAATTAACCACTTAACTAACAAAGGGGGATGAGAATGAAACTGGACACCACACTGGAAACCCCCATCTATTTGCAGATCGCCGCAGGACTGGAGGACGGCATCTTTCTGGGAGCGTACCCGGAGGAAACACAGGTGCCCTCCACCACCGAGTTGTCTGTAAGCTTGCAGATCAACCCGGCCACGGTGCTCAAAGGCGTCAACCTGCTGGTAGAGGAAGGAATCCTTTATAAGAAAAGGGGAGTTGGAATGTTTGTCAGCAAAGGCGCGCAGGAGAAAATCCGGGAGAAGCGGCAGAATGCCTTTTATGAGGGGTATATCCGCCCGCTCATCACAGAAGCGAAAAAGCTGGGACTCAAGGAGGAACAGCTGTATAAACTGTTGGAAAGGGGATATCGGGAATGAACGCCATCACCTGCACACAAGTAAGCAAAAATTTCGGGGATATCAAGGCGCTGGATGAAGTAAGCCTTTCTTTTGAAGAAGGCAAGATCTACGGCCTGCTGGGCCGCAACGGCGCAGGCAAAACCACGCTCCTCAACTGCATTACCGGACGGCTTTTTTCCACAGGCGGGGAGATTCGTGTAGACGGGGAGTTAGCGCTGGAAAACGAAAAAGCGCTGCGGAAAATTTTCTATATGGGCCAGCAGGAGCTGTATCCGCAAGAAATGACGGTGAACAAGGTATTTTACTGGACCAAACAATTTTATGGCGGCTTTGACCTGGAATATGCACAGGCTCTGTGTAAAAAATTCGGGCTGAACCCCAAAAAGAAGACCAGTAAGCTGTCCACCGGATACCGCTCTATTTATAAGCTCATCACCGCTCTGGCGGTGGATACGCCCTATCTTTTGCTGGATGAGCCGGTGCTGGGCCTGGATGCCGGACACCGGGAAATGTTCTATCGGGAGCTTTTGGAAAATTACGGGAAAAATCCCCGTACCATCGTGCTCTCCACCCACCTGATCGAGGAAGCCGCCTCCCTGTTGGAGGAGGTCGTCATCCTGCATAATGGTAGGGTCATGTGCCGCAAGACCTGCGAAGAACTGCTTCATAGCGGCTATACGGTGAGCGGCAGGCAGTCGGAGGTGGACGCGTTCATCGCGGGGAAGAAAGTGCTCTCCCAGCAGTCCATTGGTGGCCTGAAAACCGCAGTGATATACGGCAAAGCGGAAAAAGACGTACCGGAAACACTGGAAACCGGCAGGATGGATCTGCAAAAGCTGTTTGTAGCCATGACAGAGGAGAATGGAGGGGAATTGGTATGAAACTGGCGGCAAAATACTATCTGAATAGTCTGCGGAATTCCTTATTGATTGCCTTTGGTGTTATTCTGGGCTTGTCCCTTTCTGCCGGTATCCTTCTCCGGTCTGCCCGAAGCGGAAATGTAGAATACAGTATTTCCGGTTTTGAAATCACTTTTATGATCTTCACATTGGTCAGCGGGCTGGTTTCCTTCCGGGAATCCTTCTGGTTTTTCCAGCAAAACAGCACCTCCCGCAAAAGCCAGTTCATTGGCTGGACGGTTTCCCTGTTGTCATTGTCTGCGGCGGAAGCGATTCTCGCCATCCTTTCCGGACGGGGGTTGGGACTGTTTTTTAACTACATGGGGATTTTTTCCCAGTTATATGGAACCTCCCATGGCAGCTTCCTTTTGCTGGTGCAGGAATTTTTGTGGGTATGTATGACCTGCCTGTTCCTTGGATGGCTGGGATTCGCCATTGCCATTTTGTACTACCGGCTCTCTAAAATTGGGAAGATCCTGGTTTCTATTCTCG
>CALWIS010000109.1 GCA_944380795.1 uncultured Clostridia bacterium
TACAGCAAGACTGTTTTGAGGTGACTCAGACCACAGTGGCTTGCCTGTATTGGTGATTAGTTGGTTAACGCTTGACGTTTTTATTTGCGTGAATACATGGACAAGCCATCTGTGGAGACCAGCAGTGCTAATCTAAACAAAGGAGGAAATCCATGTACTTTGTAGGAATCGACATCTCTAAGTTCAAACACGACTGCGCCATCATTGATGAACTCTGTGATACCGTTATGCCCTCATGGTCTTTTTCCAATGACCGGGAGGGCTTTTCGCATTTCAAGGCGCTGCTGGACAGTCTGGAAGGTGAAAAGAAGATAGGGCTTGAATCTACCGGCCACTATGGGCAAAATCTGAAGCAGTTCCTTGAATCCAACGGCTTCGCCTTTATGGAGTTCAATCCGCTTCTGGTTTCCAGATTCGTTCGCAGCAAATCCCTCAGAAATACGAAAACCGACTCCATTGATGCGCTCAGCATCGCCCAGTATGTGATGACGGTAGAGTACAAGCCCTATCCGTCCTCATTCTACCACTTGGATAAGCTAAAGTCACTCACAAGATTTCGCAATAGTTTGGTTCGTTAGCGCAGCAGACAACTGGTGGAGCTTACCAACGTCTTGGATAAACTGTTTCCTGAGTTCAAACCCTTCTTTAAAGACAAGTTTTCTGTCACAGCCCTGTACATCCTTGCACACTACCAGACACCGGAACGGATCGCCAACATGAACGCACGCTCTTATGAAGCCCTGCGCAAACTTTCCCGTGGCAGATTCACTCTGAGTAATTTCACCCAGCTCAAAGCCTTGGCAAAAAACACTGTTGGAACTCAAAGCGATTATCTCCTGGATCAGATGAATATCCTTCTGGAGCTTTACTCCCAGTTGGACTCCAAGGTGGATGAATTGGACGCTCAAATTAAAGAGTGTGTTCGGGGAATCGATCCACCCTGTTTATCCATTCCCGGCGTTGGAGAGCTCTCTGCCGCCATGATTCTCTCTGAGTTTGGAGACTTCAGCAAATTTCAGAATCCTTCCAAAATGCTTGCCTTTGCAGGTCTGGAACCAGGTTATTTTCAATCCGGGCAATCTGAGTATACCGGACATATGGTCAAACACGGCTCATCCAGGCTTCGGTACGCCCTCATGAACTGTTGCTTGCCTCTCATCTCCAATGAACCAGTTTTTGCCGCGTATTACGCCAAGAAAAGATCAGAGGGCAAACCTCATCGTGTGGCATTGACCCATGTTGCCAAAAAACTTCTGCGGGTCATTTACACATTGCAAACTAAAAATATCCGTTATGATCCGACCATGATCCACTAAGATGCTTCTTTTCTTTTTCCGTCCTCCTTTGGAGGGCTTGGTTTCCTGCGCCCTTTTTTCGTCACTAAAAATTTCTTCGCAAATGACTTGACTTCCTATAGTTGGTCACCTCAGCTCCATCCTCAGTCTTGAGAATAAAGGGAGAAAGCTCTTCCAGAGCAACCGGGATTTCCACCTCACACAACAGCGCTCCTTCATGGCCGCTGGAATTGGTGGAGCACAGCCATAGGCTGCGAGGATCGGGGTCGGTGCTCATCAGGTAGGCGGCAGCATCGTCCCGCACTTGCTGGGACAAAGACAGAGACTGGCTGTAGCGCTCCATTACCGCTTCATACACATCATCCACGGAGCAGCAACCCAAACTATCATGGGCATGGTTTTCCAGAATGTATTTCCAGGCAGCTTCCAGCGTCCAACGGGGATACTCACAGCCGCTGAGCCATGCCATCGCGGCCAGCGGTTCCGATTCCTTTTCCAGCACATGCTCTGCCTGATAATGGCGCAGCTTCTGGTCCGGGCGGTTGGAGCTGACGCAGATCAGCCGGTCCTCATCGGGATGCGTGAGCTCTCCCTTCCATACCGGCATTTCCACCCCATTTTCCTTATAATAGTCCAGCAGGTCGTGGGTGTATTCCTCCAGCGTGGAGTGCTCGATCTTCCAGTCCGGCAGACGCTTTCGCAGCGTCTCAATCACCTGCGGCAGGTTTTCCTGCGCCCAGGAGTGGTCGATGCCGTTGAGCCAGAACTGCACCGCGCTGCGGTCATCCCGTTCTTTCAGACGGCGGATCTCCTCCAGCTTGGTTTTTACTCCCTTGCGCTGGAAATCCTGGCCATCAATGTTTTCCACAAAGTCCTCTTCTTCGGTGGGAAATGCAGTGGCCTCGCCATAGCCGTGGACGCTCCGGTGCATCCGCACCCCTTCCCCGCTGGGGGACTGCCACTGGAATACCGGCGGCATATTGTCGGGGATACCGCGCCATGCCATGGCGTCCTCGATGCCAAAGCCTGCCAGCACCTGGGGGGTCTGGGAAGCGTGGCCGAATTCATCCACCATATAGGAATAGAGCATGGGTTCCCCCAAGCGGGACGTATCCCGGATGCCATAATAGAGGTTGCGCACCATGGCCTCTCCGGTGATGAGGGTCTCCAGAGGCTGGGTGTACCAGGGGCCTACTCTGCCTGGTCATTGGTCCAGACAGCGGCATAGAAGGCCAGCCCTCCGGGGCTGTGCATCAGGCCGTTGCGGGTGCGGAATACGGATTCCGAGGTGCGCAGCTTTGCAAAATCAAATGCCTGATTCAGTAAGGGGTCCGGGGTACGCAGGCAGAGGTGCTGCCGAGTATTTTCCCAGAAAGCCAGACGGCCTTTTTCCTCTGCATCTCCATTCACCGGTTCCGGCGGAGCCAGCAGCTTTCTTCCTGCATACACCACACAGAAGGAGAGCTCCTCCCCAGGAGAAAGGGTGCGTTCTCCCGAAAAATCACTGGTTGCCGTTACCACATAAAGCCCATGTACGCCCCGGCGGAAGCGTTCTTCCTGTAAAGGCCCTACCTTCACCTGTACCGGCTGTGAAGAAGGATTGGAGAGCCTTACCTTCTGCACGGCTGCCGCGGCCTCCGCACAAGGGAAAAATCTGCGGCTTATCGCCAAAGCCCCCAAACTCCCCTTCATTTCCAGCAGGCCGTCAAAGATGACTTCTTGTGCGGTTTCTCTCCCCTCTGCCTTACCGTCCACCGCAATTTCGGGAAAAACTTCCTGGCCGAATTCTTCTGTTAGGCTAGCGTGGGTATTATTGGGAATCGTGCGCAGCATTGGGAAAACGATCTTTTGACGGTAATGAGATTTCCCTTCGCGATCCGCTCCATATTCAAGATATTGGGAAACCATTTTCCCGCTCATTTCTAAATGGTCATCATGAGGAAGCGCCTCCTCAGCCGTCTTCCATACAATGGCACTCCCTTTTCTTTTCCATCGATTTTCCATGGATATTCTCCTCCTGTTTGTGAAAAAAAGGACGCCATCCTTTCTTTTCGTATGGCGTCCTTTTCTACCCGGTAGTTCCGGTTATCGATTTTATCTATTATTATAGTAAACCACTCTCCGCTGGTCTTCTGAAAATACCCACTTTATTTTTTTCGCACTGCCTCTTTCATGGGCATTCCATCTGCGTAATCCAGCTGTCTTGCCTCATAGCGTTCTTCCTCTTCCCGCTGGCGTGTCATACCAAAATATGCCCAAGAAGCATCTGGAGCATCCTTACGCCAGGGGCGGCGCTGCCAATAATATCCTCTAAAGGGGTCCCGAGTGCGGTTCATTTCTTCCAGCAATACATCATGCAGACGATCCCGAATCTCCGTATGGGCAGGGCTATCGATAAGGTTCTTCATCTCTGCCGGGTCCTCCTGTAGGTCATAGAGTTCGTCAGTGGAAAGCAGATTGATACATAGCTTATATCTACCATCAAATACACAGCGCATGGGCTGGAAACCGCCAAAGCCATCGTGATCCACCTCATACCGGCCAAATTCTATAAAAACATGTTCATTTGGTGCTGTATCTGGATTTTCCAGAGCCGGGAGCATACTCTTTCCGTCCATTACCTTGGGGACCGAATATCCCATCAGCTCCATAATGGTGGGGGCCAAGTTGATGTGAGAAACGATATGAGGGTTCACGGTTCCAGCCGGAACCCCTTGTCCTTTTACAATAAGGGGGATATGGGTGATCTCCTCGTAGCAGGCGGGGCCTTTTCCGTTTAGGCAGTGGGAAGAAAGCATATCCCCATGGTCAGAGGTATAAAAGATCAAGGCGTCCGGAGCATAGCGCTCAACAGCTTCTATCACCCTGCCGATTTCCGTATCCACATAGGAATTACATCCAAAGAAGAAGGGATTATGGAGCTTCAAAGAGTCTTTGTCCTCTTTTAGAGAATCCCCAGCCCATACCTTCTGGTAATCCGGCTTTCCCTCCAACAGATCGTACACATTGGGGGATTTGGGGAATTCATATTCGTCATACATATGGGAATAGGGCGGCGGACAGATAAAGGGGTCATGGGGCTCATCAAAGGAAACCGTAAGGAAAAAATCCTCATCCTTATACTTTTCCAGAAAATCCACTGCCCGGTCAGCACAGCGATGGGCATAGGTATCCTCCGGACGGTAGTCCTTCCGATTCATGGATGTGGCGTCCCGAGATTCCCTCCGCTGCTGCTCTGTAAGTTCTTCCAGATAGCAGCGCATATCATACCAATATTTTGCATCCCAGCCCTTGGGGCATTTACCAGTTCCAAAATAATCACCGCCATCCAGATGCCATTTTCCCACATAGGCGGTATGTACCCCTTCATCCTGCAATCGCTGACCAATGGTGTGGACATTATCGGAAATTCCCATGGAATTGGTCCAGCTCCCGCAGGAATGGGGGTACTGGCCGGTAAAGATCCCTGCTCGTGCAGGCTGGCATACTGGTTGAGTAGTATAGGCATTTTCAAACCGCATTCCCTGCTGTGCCAATCGGTCGATACAAGGGGTCTTAAGCCCGGTATCTGCATAGCAGCTGCACATATCGTGCCGCTGGCTATCAGTCATAATAAAGACGATCTTTCTTTTTTGCAGCATAACAACTCCTCCTAAATTCTGCAAATCTATCTATGCATGATTTTCCGCCGGCATCCGGCAGAAAATATCAGCCTTCCGCGATCTCCCCTACGCCGGAAAGCACCAATCTGGGACGATAAGGGAAGTCTCCGATCATCTCCCGTGTGGTAACTCCCGAGAGCACCAGTGCTGTATCCAGGCCTGTTTCGATTCCAGCTACGATATCCGTATCCATCCGGTCTCCAATAATCGCTGTCTCCTCCGAATGAACTCCCAGCAATTTCAAACCGGTGCGCATCATCAAGGGGTTGGGTTTGCCCACAAAATAAGCATTTTTTCCTGTAGTCAACTCAATGGGTGCAATCAATGCCCGGCAAGCGGGCACAATACCGTCCTCCATGGGACCGGTAAGGTCTGTATTGGTACCGATGAGTTTTGCCCCCTGGTTCACAAAGCGTACGGATTTTACGATGCTGTCGTAATTATAGTTATCTGCTTCCCCAATAATCACATAGTCGGGATTGATCTCGTTCACCGTGATCCCGGCATCATACAAGGCATTGAGTAGGCCGTGTTCCCCTACTGCATAAGCGGTAGCCTCCGGATACTGGGAAGCAATAAAATTGGCAGTAGCCAATGCGCTGGTATAAAAATGGCTTTCGTCTACCTCTAGTCCCATCCAGGCCAGTTTTTTCTGCAGCTCTCGCGGAGTGTGGCGGCTGGAATTCGTCAAAAAGAGAAATTCCTTTTCCTCCCGATACAGCCAGTCCACAAATTCCTTTACGCCAGGAAGCAACCGATTCCCATGATAGATCACGCCGTCCATATCGATGATAAAGCCTTTTTTCTGCCGTAAATGCTCCATAATCTTGATTCCTTTCTTTTGCCTGCTTTCGCTTTTTCTTTAATGATAACTTTTCCTGACCATCATTGCAACACTCAAAAATAAAAACTTTTCCAATGATCTCTGACAAAATGGTACAAAGCAAGAAGCAGCCCTTTGCCGAATGGCAAAGGGCTGCTTCTGTTTGAGTTGCCTTGTTAAACAGCTTGCACCGCACAAGAGGTTTTACAAGAACAACATAAGCCTTCACACCGCAAAAGAAGGCTTCCGCAACCGCTTCCTATTTGGAAACAGAAAGGTATGAATACGATAAATTCGGTAACAGCTATCTCAGGGATTTACCTGTTCCTATTGTAAACTTTTTTTACCAAACATACAATCTGTGACAGGAAAAGTGACAATGATTTTTTTATTTTTGCTTTTTTCCTTTTGATTGTTTTCTCCAATGAGTAAATTTTACCTACTAAAAAATGATAAGTAACTCATTCCTCCATCTCTATACCAAAAGAACTGATTGCATGGAGGATGTGAAGCCGCATCGCCGTCTCCGCTCCTGCCGCATTACGCTGTGAAATAAAGTCCATCAGCATCCGGTGGTCTGTCAGGGTGTCCTGTACTACCTGTTCATTATGTTGGGAAAATCTCACTCCCTGATAAATAGCCTTATAGATAATGGGGATCAGCCGCCCCATAAACTCATTAT
>CALWIS010000110.1 GCA_944380795.1 uncultured Clostridia bacterium
TGCCGCTTCTTCCCGGCGGCGCTGCGCCACCCTGCGGAAATATTCCAGCGGATGGGGTTCCGTATCGGGAATCCAAGCGGCGAAACACTGGAACCAGGCAGAAAGTCCTCTCCCCCGTTCCAAGGAAAGCTGTAGTTCCTTATTATCCCGCAGCGGCAGGTTTTTTACCGTGCATTCTCCTAGCGTGTCGCAGTGCAGATCAAAATATCGCATTAAAACAACCCCTTTCCTTCAAAGGCATTGGCCAGATAGTGAAAGCCCGTTACCATCCCGGAAGGCTCCATAGTTACCCCTGCCACATCAAAGCGGGGCTGAAGTTCACTGGGATAACGCTGTAAATAGAGCAGCGCAGCGCGGAGCAGCCTTTTTTGCTTGGAAGGCGTCACGTTTTCTTCCGGCTGCACCATGGACGCATCGCGCCGCGTTTTGACTTCCACAAAAACAATATACTTTTGGGTTGCGGCGATAATGTCCAGTTCCCCATAGGGCGTGTGGTAATTCCGGGCTAGGATACGGTAGCCTCGCTGCTGCAAACGCTGGGCGGTAAACTCCTCTCCCAATACTCCAGTATTGTGGACCTCACTCATGACGCTGGCCTAAAATCTTGGTGAGAAAGGTCTTGCGGTGGATGGGGCACGGCCCATAGGTGAGCAATGCCTCCCGGTGTACTTTGGTGCCGTAGCCCTTATGCTTTGCAAACTGGTATTGGGGATAGACGGGGTCCATGAGAAGCATGACGCGGTCACGGCTCACTTTGGCTAAAATAGAGGCGGCGGCAATGCTGGCGCTTTTGGCATCCCCTTTTACCACCGTTTCCCCAGGGATGGCAAGAGGAGGCATCCGGTTACCGTCTACCAGCGCGTAATCGGCAGGAACAGAAAGCTGCTCCACCGCCCGCCGCATGGCCAGATAGGTGGCCTGTAAAATGTTGATTTCGTCGATCTCCTGCTCGGAAGCACAGCCGATGCCGTAGGCAATGGCTTTTTCGCAGATTTCGTCAAACAGGGCTTCCCGTTTTTTCTCCGTGAGCTTTTTGGAATCGTTGAGCCCAGGAATTTCCAGCCCGTCCGGCAAAATCACCGCGGCGGCATAGACAGGGCCGGCCAGCGGTCCGCGCCCTGCTTCATCGATGCCGCAGACGGCGGTAAAGCCCTGCTCTATGGCATTGCGTTCATACTCATAATTTACCATAAAAACATCCTCTCCTAAAGCAAAAGGCAAAACCAGGTGGTTTTGCCTTTGTTCATCGATAAATGCATAAAACAGGAAGAATATGTTCGCGTGGCAAAATTTTATCTTTTGCACTTACTGCCCCGTGAAATAAAATTTTCGTCCACCTTTTATAAAAGGTGGTGGGGTTTCCAAAGGGGCAAAGCCCCTTTGCGCCGCTCTCCGCAGAGAGTGGAACCCTTATGCTTCCCAAAAACGCAGGAAGGGGTGAGAAAACATCCTAGTGGGATGTTTTCGAGGGGAAACCCACGTCTGGGGTTTCCCCTCATAAACCTCCGGATTTATGCATTATGCTGGCCACACTTGCTAACGCATTTTTACGGCAACTCCAGCGTAATCTTCCCCAGCTTGCCGCTGCGAAACTCATCCAATACCGTGATGGCGGCCCGTTCGGTGTTGATTTCCCCGCCGGAAACCAAAAAGCCCCGCTTTTTGCCCACCAGCTCCAGCAGTTCATAACCCTGCATACCGGAAAGCTCGATGCCTTCCAGCTTATAACGGGCGGTCATGGCCTGGGGATACGTATCCCGCAGCACTTCCAGCAGCCGGGAGGCAAGCCCTTCCACATCCACCACGTCATCCTTCACCGCGCCGGTAAAGGCCAGCCGCTCTCCCACAATGGGATCATCGAACTTGGGCCACAGCACACCGGGGGTGTCCAGCAACTCAAAGCCCTTGCCGATAGTAAACCAACGGTTCTGGCGGGTCACGCCCGGACGGTCCTGCACATCGGCCTTGCCTGCGTTGCCGCCCCGGCACATTTTGTTAATCAGGGAGGATTTTCCCACGTTGGGAATCCCCACCACCATCACGCGGATGGGACGGCCCGTCATGCCCTTGGCTTCCCACCGAGCGATCTGCTCCTGCAAAACCTCCCGGATAGCGGGCATAAAGCCGTTGACCCCTTTTCCGGTACGGCAATCCAGCGCGATGGCCTTAATGCCCTTTTCCTTATAATAAGTGATCCATCGGGCAGTAGCGGCCGCGTCTGCCATATCGCTTTTATTCATCAAAATCAGACGGGGTTTATTACCGATCAATTTGCCTAAAATAGGGTTACGGCTGCTCACCGGCACCCGGGCATCCAAAATCTCCGCCACAATATCCACCATTTTCAGGCTTTTTTCGATCTGGCGCTTGGTGCGGGTCATATGCCCCGGGAACCACTGTATGGTCTGTGCTTCACTCATATTGTTGTTTTCCTCTCGTAATAAAACCTGTTATTCTACCGTTCCAAAACGGTCAAAGGGGAACAGCCGGAATTCAGCCTTGCCCAGCACATTTTCCACGCTGACCATTCCCACTGCGGTATACCGGCTATCCTCAGAAACGGGCCGGTTATCCCCCAAAACAAAAATATGCCCTTCTGGAACTGTGGTGGGAAACTCTGTTTTTTCCAGCATGGTAGAGGTGGCGGTGGTGATCCCATTTTCCAAGCCGAACTGGGACTCATCCAACGCCTGTCCATCCACATAAACCGTTCCTGTTTCGAAATCGATATCCACTTCTTGATTTTCGGTAGCGATTACCCGCTTGATAATGGGTTCATCCAAAACATTGACCAGCACTACTACATCCCCCTGTTCCAACGGCTGACCAAAGGTATTGGTGACAATCAACCGATCCCCATCATGATAATTGGGGTACATGGAAGAACCGCTGACAGTGACCACCCGTAAAAGGAAGGTAAACACCAACACCACCACAACGACTGCTGCAATGATTTCTTCCATCCATTCATATATACCCTGAACGCTTTTGCTTTGTGTGGATTCCACATTCCGTTCCATGGAAACGGGGCGGTTTCCGGCATGCTTCATCACTGCCATATGATCCCATACCTTTCGGAAAAACTGTATAGTAGCGCAATGAACTTCTCAAAATAGCAAAAAAGGGACAAATCCTTGTCCCTTTCTGTTCGAATATTTATCTGAGCTGCTCCTTAACCTTAGCGGCCTTACCAACGCGGTCACGCAGATAGTACAGCTTGGCTCTGCGCACACGGCCCTTACGAACCACAGTAACATCCTTTACGTTGGGGGAGTGAACGGGGAAAACTCTTTCCACGCCTACGCCATAGGAAACACGGCGAACGGTGAAGGTCTCAGCCACGCCGCTGCCCTTGCGAGCAATCACAGTTCCTTCGAACATCTGGATTCTCTCTCTTTCGCCTTCGCGAATATTAACGCTTACCCGAACGGTATCGCCAATCTCAAAAGAAGGCTTGTTCTCCTTGATAGAATCCGCTGCGATCAGTTTCAGTGCATCCATTTGTAAATCCTCCTGTTATTTTCAGACATTCATGCCGGCATTGCCTTGCAGAGGACTGTCCGCTTCAATGTCTCGGGATTTTCCCGGGCATTGAACCCCATCGGCAGCCTCCAGCATTGCTGAAACAGGACCGACGGTATCCAAATGCCTGAATATTATATCATATTGTCCTGGAAATAGCAACCGGTTTTTCTTCATTTTAGGATGAACATGTTTTCCAAATATCTTCCTGTCGTTCTCTCTTAATATAGTAAATATCCTCTTAACCTTTATAGGATATCTCTTTTTTCGCCGGATTGCAAACGAAAATACCCTCTCCTGTCCATTTTTATCCTCAAAATCGCTTTATTTTGGGCGAAAATTTTCAGCTTGTTTTGTTTTTGTATTTATTGAACAAAAAGAATCCTGCATTTTGGAAATGGTTACCTTATTTTTTCTCTTGCGCAATAAAAAAATGGGGCCTATAATAGGGATTAGCAAATGAATTTATTCGATTCACCTATTAAGTTGCTCCATACAAATATCTGGTTGGATCGCTAAATTCAGGAAGGAGGTTTCCGCCATGCAAAATATGGTCAAACAAATTGTGGATATGGATCGAAAGGCCCGGGAAATTACCGATGCAGCACAGCTGGAAAAGGTTCAGTCCGAAAAGGACATTGCCCGGCGTCGGGAAGATATTCGCAACGAATATCTGGAGCGGGCCCGAAGAAGAATAGCACTGAATGAACCACAGGAGCGAGAATCCGCAGAAAAAGCCTGGAAGGTTTCATCTGAAAAATACCAAAATCTTTCGCAGGAAATGGACCGCGCTTATAAAGAAAACTCGGCACGCTGGGTACAGGAGCTTGTATCGCGCGTGATTGGAGTGTGACAATATGCTTTCAAGTTATTCATCTAATGTAGTTTTGGCAAAAGCCCGGGCCATGTATGGCCGCAGGCTTACGAAACAAAACTATACCGATATGCTGGCCTGTCGTTCTGTTAATGAGATCGCGTCTTATTTAAAGACTCGCACGGCATACAGCAATATCCTTTCCGGTATCAACGACGCAGAGATCCATAGAGGCCGGTTGGAGACCTTGCTGCGGCAAAAAATATTTGAAGACAGCGCGGCCCTGTGTCGGTATGAGATCTCTGTGGGAGAACGTTTCTCCCAATACCTGCAGCAAAGGGCGGAGACGGAGCAGATCATGCACAGTGTGATGCATCTGATGGCAGGCTCCCCAGAAGAATACCTCTTTACCATGCCGGCCTATCTAAACCGGCATACCCGTATTGATCTTCCTGCCTTGGGACGCATCAAAAATTATGAAGACCTGCTTAACGCTTTGTCCCATACCCATTACTACAAAATCCTGCAGCGGTTCCGCCCTATTCAGGGCCAGCCTATTGATTACTACGGGATTGAAAATGCTCTTTACCAAGATCTGTATGCCCTGTGCTATCGGATCATCAAAGAGCACACCCATGGAGAGACCCGCCAGCAGTTGACACAGCTTTTTCATGTATATATGGATTTGGAAAATTATGACTCCATTATACGTTTAAAGTTTAATTACCACGCGGGCCCAGACTTTATTAGAAGCAGCCTATTCCCCTTTGGCACACTAAAAGAAAGACATATCGCCGCACTTCTGGAGGCAGAAACGCCCGAAGAGGCACGCAAGGCGTTAGCGTCGACTTCCATTGGTAAAAGGATTCTCAAAGCAGACACTTCGGAAGAATTGCTCTCTATGCAGATTGAATACGGGGAATGCCGGAAAAAGATCCGTTTTTCCACCCATCCTTCTGTGGTGATGCTGTCCTATATCTTCCTGATGCAGATCGAGCTGCATGACATTACTAATATTATTGAAGGCGTCCGTTATCAGGTTCCCTCCGATGATATTTCAAATCTGTTGACGATTATCCATTTTCCGTGAAGGGGGTGAAGTTCCATGGCAGTTTTAAAAATAAAAGTGGTCAGTATGATCGGGCGGATGTCTGAGTTAGATCGTGTGGCTTCTGTGTGCGGCAGTTCCGGCATCTTCCACCCCGATAATTCCCTGTCCTTTTATTCCGATACTTCCGGGTTCTCCCCTTTGTCGGAGGAAAACCCCTATGCTGGTTCTCTTCAAATCCTCACTGATGCTGCTGATGGGTTCCGAAAAAAGCTGGAGATGCTTTTGGAAGAACAAACCAGCCAATATTCCGGCGGCTTAGCAGAAGCAAAATCCTATGCTCTCTCCTTTTCTTCCTTTTTAAATGGAATCCGGGAGCAGAGGACCGCAGCACAACAAAAAGTATCGGAATTAAATCAGGAGATCGACAAGGTCAGTCATTTTATAGGGCTTTGCTTGAATCTGGATGAAGTCCATGCTTGTGATTATATCAAGGCAAGATTTGGCTGTCTTCCTAAAGAAAGCTACGAAAACCTGAATTCCTTTACGGAAAACCCGTATGTGATCTTCTTTCCCTGTTCCAGCGACTCCCAATACTACTGGGGCGTATACTTTACCCCTATTGAGCAGGCACATGAGGTTGACCGTATTTTTTCCAGCCTGTTTTTTGAGCGTGTGCGTCTTACCGAGCTGCGCGGCACCCCAGAAACAGCCTTGGAATCCATACAAAAAGAGTTACAGCGTCAACTGGACCTGATTGAGCAGTTGGACGACCGGGCGGAAACGTACTGGAAAAAGGAGCGCGATCAGTGCTGCTTGGTATTTTCTTGGCTGACAGAAAAATCCACTTACTTCAGTATCCGCCGCTATGCTGCCCGATATCATGAGAACTTTGTGTTGACCGGGTGGATTCCTGCCGATGCGGAAGGGCATTTTCGGGCAATGTTGGATCAAATGGAGTCTGTAGAATACACCTTTGATGCAGCAGAAAACGAGTTGATCCATTCCCCGCCTGTTAAACTGAAAAACAAAAAGCCATTCCGGCCTTTTGAGTTCTTTGTGGACCTTTACGGTCTGCCGGCCTATGACGAAGTGGACCCCACAGCGTTTGTAGCTATGACCTATATTTTGCTGTTCGGTATCATGTTCGGCGATTTGGGCCAGGGAATTTGTGTTTCCATTGTGGGATATTTGATGTGGCGGTTTAAAAAGATGGCTTTGGGCCGCATCTTGATTCCCTGCGGAATTTCTTCCGCTATATTCGGCTTGGTATTTGGTTCGGTATTTGGATTTGAAGAAGCACTGAATCCGCTGTACCATGCGCTGTTTGGCATTGAGGGTAAACCGGTAGAGGTAATGGACCCCTTTACCACCAACATGATTATCTACTCCGCTGTGGGGTTGGGTGTCGTATTGGTGATGATCGCGATCCTTATCAATATCTATTCCTGCCTGAAGCGCCATCGGTATCAGGATGGTTTGTTTGGTCCCAATGGGATCGCCGGTTTTGTGTTTTACAGCGCCTTAGTATTAGGCTTTGGATTACAGCTCATTACCGGTATGACCATCGTTACCCTGCCGTATGTGATTTGCCTGATCATCCTGCCCTTGCTGGTGATTTTCTTCCGCGAGGTGCTAGGAGATTTTGTAGAGCATAAAGAACATCCCCTGCCCGAAAAGTGGGGCGAGTTTATTATGCAGAACTTCTTTGAGGTGTTTGAATTCCTGCTGAGCTACGCCAGCAACACCATTTCTTTCCTGCGTGTAGGCGCCTTTGTGCTGGTGCACGCCGGTATGATGGTGGTGGTATTCACACTGGCTGAAATGTCCAGCGGCATCGGCTATGTGCTGATCGTGATTATCGGCAATGCCTTTATTATGGGCCTGGAAGGCCTGCTGGTGGGCATCCAGGTGCTGCGTCTTGAATTCTATGAGATGTTCAGCCGCTTCTTCGACGGCGATGGCCGTCCCTTTGTTCCGGTGACTGTGCGCAGAAAGGATTGATTCCCTGCGCCGGTACATATATTCCATTCCTATTTGAAAACTGGAGGTATTTATTATGTCTGCAACTACTGTGATGATGCTGGTCGTTCCTGTGGCCGTTTTGGCACTTTCCGTATGGTTCGCAAATCGTTCCGTAAAGCGTGGCGTTAAGCCGTCCCGCGCTTTCTTCCGGCAGATCGCTTCTTTTGCTGTTGTTTGCCTGGTAATTTTTGCCGCTCCCATGATCGCTTCTGCTGCTGGCACCGACACCGCTACCACCACCGCTGCTGTTGCCGCTGCTGCTCCTGATATGACCGCTGGTCTGGGCATGATCGCTGCTGCTCTTTCTGTTGGTATTGCCGGCGTAGGCGGCGGTATTGCGGTTGCCGCTGCTGCTCCTGCTGCTATCGGCGCTACTTCCGAAGATCCCAAGGCTTTTGGTAAGGCAATCATCTTTGTGGCACTGGGCGAAGGCATTGCGCTGTATGGCCTGCTGATCTCCATCCTGATTCTGCAGAAGTTCTAATCTGGCAACAGGCTGTTACGGGCCCGGCCCGAAAAGGCTGGTTCTGGGGCAAAGCTCCAGACCTACCGCAAAGCGGGAAACGGAAGCCTTTACATGAGGGTCCGCTGCAAAAACCCCTGTTGGTTTTGCAACGGGCCCCTTACCTTTTTTGAAAGCAGGTGATTTCATGCGCTTTTATTTGATTAGCGACAACGTGGATACCCAGGTGGGCATGAGGCTGGCCGGCATTGAAGGCGTTGTGGTGCATGAAGCCGAAGAGGTCCGCAGGGAGCTCACCAAAGCAATGGACATGGAGGATGTGGCCGTGGTGCTTATTACAGAGCGGCTGCTGAGTCTTTGCCCGGAACTTGTTTACGACCTGAAACTGAACCACAAGCGGCCCTTGATCGTGGAGATCCCCGACCGCCACGGAAACGGACGCACCAGTGATTCTATCACGCGGTATGTGCGGGAAGCCATTGGCGTGAAGATCTAAGCCGCAGAACGGAGGGATTCCATATGGTTACCAATGAAGAAAAACTGAGTAAATTCAATCAGGCGATCCACCACTATGCGGAGGAACAACGCAAAAAGATTGAAGAAGAAGTTGCAAAATTTAAAGAAAAAGAATTGAACGAGGCAGAAAACGAGGTCTTGCAAGAGGCTTATCTGCTGATTCAAAAAGAAATGGCGCAGATGCGCAACAACATCACCAAAGAAATGGCCCATCGGGAAATGGATGCCCGGCGGGAACTGCTGGAAAAACGCCGGCAGATCATGGAACAGGTATTTTCTGATGCTGCCGCTAAGTTGCAGGAGTTTACGAAAGGCTCCGAATACAAAGGCTGGATGAGCAGCCACTGCCGCGAACTTGCGTCGGTATTTGACGAGACGGAGACCCTCTTGTATGTCCGTCCCGATGATGTGAAAATGGAGAAAGCCCTGGCGGATGCCTTTGGAAAACCCTGCCGTGTATTGGCAGATGAGGAGATCCATTTAGGCGGCATCCGTGCCCAGAACCCGGCAATGGGGCTGGTAGCCGACGATACCCTGGATACTTTGCTGGAAAACCAGCAGGAATGGTTTGAAGAGGCTTCCGGTCTCAGGGTTCAGTGAGCCGCCTGTTAAGTTGACGGCGCAAACTCGCATTCTCTTACAGGAGATGCAGAAAGGCATGGTACTTTCTATATGGAAAATAGAGATGTAATTTTTGGAATCAACGGCCCGGTGGTCACCGTAAAGGGTTCTCGCAGCTTCTCCATGATGGAGATGGTGTTTGTGGGAAAAGAACGTCTGGTAGGTGAGATCATCGGCATCAACAGCGACTTTACCACCATTCAGGTGTATGAAGAGACTACAGGATTGCAGCCCGGGGAGCCAGTTGTGGGCACTGGAAGCCCCATGAACGTGACTTTGGGCCCTGGCATCCTGGATAATATTTTCGACGGTATTGAACGCCCTCTGAAGGCCATTGCGGAAGAAAGCGGTTCCTTTATCAACCGAGGCAGCAGCGTGCCTTCCCTAGATATTGAAAAGCTGTGGGACGTGACTGTGATGGCAAAAGTTGGGGATATTCTCAGCGGCGGCGACGTTTATGCCGAATGCCCCGAAACTCCCATTATCCGCCACAAGTGCATGGTGCCCCCCACCCTGTCCGGTGAAGTAGTCTCGGTAGCAAAGAATGGCCAGTATCGTATTAACGACACGATTTTGGT
>CALWIS010000111.1 GCA_944380795.1 uncultured Clostridia bacterium
CCGCTGACGCTGATCATCTTCCAATCGCCGGTATCGCCCTTAGCCTTCAAAGAAGCAATAATTCCTTCTGTCACGGGATACATCCGCAGGATGCGGGAACTGGCATTCAGGAAAGAGGCCGGCGCTGCGCTGGCGATCTCTTCGGGGCATTCCCGGAACCACTGGGCCAAATCCTCAAAGGTGAGCACAGCATCTACATCGTTGTTGTGGCGGATGTCTGCAGCTTCGTCTTTTTTCGCAATACAGGGCCCAGCAAATACCACCTTGATCTGTTTGCCAAAATTCTGTTTGAGCAGACGGGCATGGGCGATCATAGGAGAAACCACCGGAGCCATCTGATCGATCAAACCAGGGTGATAGCACTCCACCAGCCGGTTAAAAGAGGGGCAGCAGGTGGTAATGATGTTTTTCATTTTATTCTCTTGGATCAGCTTATGGTATTCTGCGGTAACATAAGCTGCGCCCTCAGAGGTTTCGGACACCCCGTAAAATCCCAGAGCCTTAAGAGCACCCACAAAGATCTGCGGATTGGCAAAATCAAAGGAAGCAAAGAAGGAGGGAGCCAGAGAAAGAATGACCTTCTCCCCTCTGCGGATAAACTCCTTTACCAATTCCAAGTCGCTGGATACTGTTTTGGCATCTTGAGGACATACGTTCAGGCAGGTTCCGCACAACACGCAGGTTTTTTCCATGATCTGCGCTTGTTCGTTTTCTACCTTAATAGATTTTACCGGGCATGATTTGACACACTTATAACAGTTTTTACAGTTTGCTTTTTTGAGACCTAAAATACTCATGAATACCACCCATCCCGCCGTTCAGCGATTTATTCTGCCGGAAAACCGGCTGACCGTTTACCTAAATTTGCCATTTCTATAGTTACGGTTGCCCTTCCAGGCGCTTTAAAACCTGATTGGTAAAAAAGGCTTCTGTTTCCGAAGGAAGAAGCTTCACTCGCTCCCCGTCCACATCTACACACACGCCGTCGCTGGTGCATTCTCCCATACAGAAAGAACCTTTCAATGTGATCTTGTTTTCCAGATGATAGTGGCTCACCAGACGCTCTAAAATCCGGATCACATCCTGAGAACCTTTTAAATGGCACGAACTTCCGATACAAATTGTGATCTCCATGCGAAAACCAACCCTTTCCTCCAATGATGATCCTCCCAACAGGGCCTCTCCCTGCGGGTAGTTTTCTTGGCCATTTCTCTTTAATAACGCAGGGGCCTACCGGCTTGGTGTAACCTGCGGTTGTTTTGAATTATTATACCATATCTTCCACCAATCTGACAAGTAATCCGTTAAAATGAAATTTCCATTTGCGCATCCTGCATAATTTCACTTTTTCTTCCCTGCCTTTTCAGAGGTGGGCAGAAAGGAAAGTGATAAAAAACTCTCTTGCATATGTACATTTGTTGCATTATAATAGAATAAAACGTAAAGATCTGTTTGTATTGTTTTTTGTAAAACCCCTGATATAGAGAGGTGATTCTTATGAGCGAGGAATTTAAGCACTCCTTCAAAAACAGCAGCCATGACAGTTTGGGGCTTTCTGTGTATAATTGCGGCATCCAGCGATGCCCCCCCAACTATACTTGGGGGCCGGCTGTTCGCGACCATTTTCTCATCCATTATATCATTTCCGGCAGCGGCGTATTTCAGGATGGAGAAAACCAATATACTCTTCATGCAGGCGATGGCTTTTTGGTAACTCCTTCCCAGTTGGTGACCTATACCGCCGACGAGGAGGATCCATGGGAATATTCTTGGGTAGGCTTTAATGGAGCGGACGCCCAGCGGTTCATCAGCTTTACCGGGCTTTCTGTCAATAATCCGGTTTTTCACTATGATAAAGATGCTACATTACAAACCCAGCTGCAAGCCATTATTGACGCTGTAGGACCTTCTCCTTGCAACGAAGCGCGGATGTCTTCGGGCCTGTTGGCTTTTTTGGCCACCCTTATGGAGCAATTCGGAAATACCCTTCCCAAAAAGAGCAGCGGCTACGAATACGTGAAAAAGTCCATCCGCTTTATCGATTTTAATTATTCCCGCGACATCGACATCGACGATATTGCCGCCCATGCAGGGATCAGCCGCAGTCATTTGTATCGTCTGTTTATGCAGTATGTCTCCATGCCCCCAAACGAATACCTCACCCGGTTCCGCATCAAT
This sequence comes from uncultured Clostridia bacterium, assembly GCA_944380795.1. Taxonomy (GTDB): domain Bacteria; phylum Bacillota; class Clostridia; order Oscillospirales; family Acutalibacteraceae; genus Heritagella_A. Next base: position 2,179 of record CALWIS010000111.1, read on the forward strand.
AAGGCTGCCGCCCTTTTGCGCACCAATAACCTTTCGGTGGGAGAAGCCGCATATTCCACCGGTTTTTCCGACCAGCTCTATTTCTCCCGGGTGTTTAAAAAATACAAAGGAATGCCTCCCAGCAAATACCTGCGGGAAAAACAATCCGCTACCCCGGAAAAGAAGGAGGAGAACCCATGACCCCTTCAGAAGCTATCTCTCAATGGGCAAAGCAGGGAGAAAACTGCACCCCTACCCCCTGGGACCGGATGCCGGAAATCTACCTATATATGGATCAGGTCATCACCTACATGCACAGCCAGCTTTCCCTGTTTGAGCGCACAGAGGACAGCCCTCTGCTCACCTCCAGCATGATTAACAACTATGTGAAAAATGGGGTATTGGAACGCCCGGACAAGAAAAAGTATTCCCGGGACCATTTGGCTACCCTAATGGTAATCTGTATGCTCAAGCAGGTGCTTTCTTTACAGGATATCTCCTCTTTGCTCCAATCCTCCCTGGATAACGGAGAAAGCCGCCGGGAGCTGTATGAGACTTACTCTCAGGCCCAGACAGAAGCCCTCCAGCAGGTATGCCGCCGGGTGGAAGCCTGCATCCCCCAAGGGGAAGACGCTCTGCGCAGGCTGGCTATGGAACTGGCCGTGGAGGCTAACGCCAGCCGTGCCGCCTCCGAACGGATTCTCTGTGAGCTGGGCGCACAAAAGGAAGAACCTTCCAAAAAGGATAAAAAGGAGTCTTCTCCCCCTCCTGAAATGCCGGTTTCAAAAGAAGATACCCTGGAAGAAAAGAATCTGTCGGAAAAAGCTTGACATTCCATTTTTTTCTGCTATAATAGTCGTTGTCGGTTTCAACCAGATGGTTTGAACCGAGAATGATGCGGTATTGTGTAATGGTAGCACGGCAGACTCTGACTCTGTTTGTCTGGGTTCAAATCCTAGTACCGCAGCCAAAAACCTCGGATTTTCCGGGGTTTCTTTATCGAGGTGTGGCTCAGTTTGGTAGAGCGCTACGTTCGGGACGTAGAAGCCGGAGGTTCAAATCCTCTCACCTCGACCATTCAAGAGCCTCAACACGCAAGTCGTGTTCGAGGCTTTTTGTCTTTCATTTTCTGCTTACGTTTCTATTGGTGCTTGTATGTAGTACAAGCTTTGCAAAAACTCCCTTTTGTCATTTCTGGGCAAAAGGGAGTTTTTGCAAGCCGCAACGGATTTTATTTTCGCTATTTTTGATTACATCACCGCAGGAGGAATCTCAAATGAAACACCTCGCCCCAGATTGGCAGTCCTCTTTCCGCTGCACGGCGGACAAATGCACCGACAACTGCTGTATCGGCTGGGAGATCGACATTGACCCTGTATCCCTTTCCCGCTATCGCAAGGTGGAAGGAGAATTTGGTGAAACTCTGCGCCGAGGCATCCTCTCCTCCCCTGACGGAGCCTGCTTTGCTTTAACAAAAGACGAGCGCTGCGTTTTCCTCAATGAACAGAATCTGTGCGAGATCTATCTGCATTTGGGGGAGGATGCCCTGTGCGACATCTGTACCCGGCATCCCCGCTTTTTTGAGTGGTACGGCGATATTCGGGAAGGTGGGCTGGGAATGTGCTGTGAAGAAGCCGCCCGGCTCTGGCTGTCCTTTCCCGGCCCTCTGCGGCTGGTGGAAAAAGAGAGTTTGGAGCCTGACGACGGGGAGCGTCCCTTCTGGTACTCTCCCCTATTTTCCCTACGGCAAAAGCTGTTTACTTTATTGGAGGACAGTTCACGCCCCCTATTACAGCGGATGGCGCTGTTTTTGCAGATGTGCGAGCAGGCGCAAAGATATCTGGACAACGAAGAACCGGAGCAACTGGAAGCCATGCCTTTCCCTGCTCCTGTGATTGCGCAAAAAGGGAGGCCCCCTATTGCCCTCCTCTCCTACTATCAGGAATTGGAAGTCATGGACCCCTGCTGGCCGGGACGATTGGAAAAAGCTCTCTGCCATCTTCCCGAAAACTGGGGCAAACGGCTGGAATTCCTCCAAAGCGGCGGGGAAACATGGCTTTCTCGCATTGCGGAATACCTGACCTATCGCTATTTGCTAAAAGCCTGCTTTGACGAGGATATTGCCGGACGGGGACGGTGGATCGTTTCCTACTGTCTTGTGGCCCTTGCGGTAGCGCTGGAAGAAATGGGCGTTCGCTTTGCGGAAAATACTGGGGTGGAACTGGCAAAGGCCCTCTCCAAGGAAGTGGAATACAGTGAAACCAATTTGGAACTCCTTGCAGACGCCGCCTGGGAAAAAGAGGAATTTTCATTAGAGAGCTTATATACTTTTCTTAAATAGTTGTTGTATAATGTTATAAAATATCAAGTTGATAGAAAAGGGAGTTTTTTTAATGAGTCAGATTAAAAGCTTTCTCGCGGAGAGAAAAAAAGTTTTAATTCCCATTGCTATTCTTTTGGTGGTGGCAGCTGTTGTCGGCATCTGCTTTGCTATACAGGCTAGCACCCCCACAGAAGCCGATAAATCAACCCCTTCGCCAACCCCTTCGGAATCACAGACAGAAGAAAAAGACACGGAAAAGGTCGAAGCACAGGAAATCGACAGCAAAGATCTTCAATGGTTGGAAGAAGAGGGAATCCTCACCCACATACAAAATGTGGAACTGGAGAAAGGAAAACGGCCTGACTGGAAAAGCCTTACTGCTGGAAATAACGGCATGATAACCGGGATAGAAGTTGACGACAGCAACATTGATTACAACAAAGAAGGCGAATACACCGCGGCCTATACCATTACCTTTGATGGGGATGCGCTTCGGAATTATTTACAGGAACATGAGATATCGGTTTCCTTTAATACCGAAGGAGATACTGTCATTTTGAAAACTTCGTCTGCTGTTACTATCACAGGGACGGAGACTTCCAAAGCAGAAGAGGAAAAAGAGGAATCTTCTACCTCTTCCTCTAAAACAGAAGGCTCTTCCACCCAGAGCAGCCAACAAACAGAAAACAGCAAGCCATCCACTTCCAGCAATGAGGTTTCCAGTAGTTCTAGTGAAACTTCTGTCAGCAGCAGTACTTCCTCCTCAGGCGGCACCAGTTCCGCCCATAAGCATGTGTGGAAGGATCACACTGCAAAACGTTGGGTATCTAATATTGTAACCGTGGTGGATGAACCGGAAAAAACCGAAAAAGTGACAATATACCGAATGTATTGGTGGGACAGCAAACAGTGGACAGAGACGAAAGACCCTGACAAATTTGATGAATGGTATACAAAAAAATTCGAGTGGTTGGTTACCTATGATTATCCATATGATATGCCGCCGGAACTATATCTTGGAGAGGATGAGAACGGAAACCCCCAATTTACCAACGACCACAGTATCATCAGCTATTATGAGACTATTCCGGCCGTCACTCACGAAGAGGACCAAGGACATTATGAAACTTATGTGGATTACCAATACTGTGACTGCGGTGCAAAAAAATAATCTTTAATACTCCAAAAACCATACCTGCACCTATCGTTTTCTATATTGACGAACCTCCACTGTTGTTGTATGTTATAAATATAATGGTGAAAAGAATGTCTTTTCACGTAACATTCCCCAAATTTATATTTGAAAAGAGGGATCGTTCATGCTCAACGACAAGCAAATTCTTCGGATGCTTCGCAAACTAAAGCGTTTTGAAGAAACACTGGACACAAGAATTTTCGAGAAGGTCTGCGAACTGCCGGTTTCTGCCTTCGAGACAAAGGAGCAGTTGTACTCCATTCCCGAAGACAAGCTGTTCCACCCCATCCAGCCGGGGGATATCTGGGGCGGAGAAAGCACCTATTGCTGGTTTAAATCCAACTATACCGTTCCCGCCGAATACGCCGGACGGCCCCTGTTTTTGCAGCCCCATGTAGGCGGCTACGAGGCTCTGCTCTGGGTGGACGGCAAGCCCTTTGGCACCTTTGCCACCAAGATCGTGGTTACCGGTCACGGCAACCACTACTGCGATATGCTGGTCAAGGACCCCAAGGAAGGCCAGAACATTCAGATCGACTTGGAGTTCTATTCCGGCCACTATGTTATGGGCTGTATGCCCTTTGAGGAGAACCCCCACAATGATTTCCGGTTCCCCTTCACCTCTATGGACATCTGCGTAAAGAACGACAAGATCGCGGATTTCTACTTTAACCTGCGCACCCTCAATGAGCTGGTGGAAGTACTGGACGAAACCAGCTACCGCAAGGCAGAACTCATCAATGTAATGCTGGCTCTCCATGAAGTGCTGTATTATGATCCCGACTGCGTCAGCAGTGAGGAATTCTATGCCGCTCTGGAAAAGGGACAGGAGATCATGGCTCCCGCTCTGGCACGCCACAACAGCTCCACCGCTCCTTCCGTGGGCGTGATCGGTCACTCCCATATGGACACCGCCTGGCTGTGGCACGTGGGCGAAACTATTAAGAAGTGCGCCCGCACCTACTCCAACCAGTTGAACCTGATGGAGCAGTATCCCGAGTACACCTTTGTACAGAGCTCCGCCTTCCATGGCGAGGTCATCCGCCGTCATTATCCTGAGCTGTTCAGCCGGATTCAGGAAAAAGTGGCCGAGGGCCGCTATGAGCCCAATGGAGGCGTTTGGGTGGAAT
>CALWIS010000112.1 GCA_944380795.1 uncultured Clostridia bacterium
AAAAAAGGTCTAACTGATCAGCAAAAATCAGTTAGACCTTTTACTTATGAATAAAAAGATGAGGATTTTTAGGCTACTCGCAAGCCACCCGATTTTTCTTTTTAAACTCAATAAATCGGGATTTGGCGAGTGCTATCAATCTGCTATCAAATGGGGAATCTGAAAATCAAAAAGTCAGTGTTTTCAAGGGTTTGCGGGCCCTCATATCCACTTTTTGCTTATTCGAACTCGATGGTAGCCGGGGGCTTTCCAGTGCAGTCATAGAGCACACGGTTTACGTGTTTTACCTCATTGACAATACGGCTGGTAACCGTTTGCAGCACCGGCCACGGAATCTCGGCTGACTCTGCGGTCATAAAGTCCGTAGTGGTTACCGCGCGCAGAGCGACTGCATAATCGTAGGTGCGCTCGTCTCCCATCACGCCCACACTGCGCATATTAGTTAATGCGGCATAGTATTGGCTGATCTGGCCAGCGAGACCTGCTTTAGCGATTTCCTCCCGCCAAATGGCGTCGGCATCTTGTACCATCTTCACTTTTTCCGGGGTAACCGCCCCGATAATGCGGATTGCAAGACCGGGACCGGGGAACGGCTGCCGGCTGACCAGAGATTCCGGCAAGCCAAGCTCACGGCCTGCCTGCCGTACTTCATCTTTAAACAGGTCGCGCAGCGGTTCAATGATCTCCTTAAAATCTACATAGTCCGGCAGGCCACCCACATTGTGGTGGGATTTGATGACAGTGCTTTCGCCGCCCAGACCGCTTTCTACCACATCGGGGTAAATGGTTCCCTGGGCCAGGAAATCCACCGCGCCAATCTTTTTGGCTTCTTCTTCAAAAACGCGAATAAATTCCTCACCGATAATCTCCCGCTTTTTCTCCGGCTCTTCCACACCAGCCAGCTTGTCATAAAAGCGCTGGCGGGCATTGACACAGATGAAATTCAGCTCGAACTGTCCCTGAGGGCCAAAAACTTCGCATACCTCTTCCATCTCGTTTTTGCGCAGCAGACCGTGATCCACAAATACACAGGTCAGTTGTTTTCCCACTGCCTTGGAAAGCATAGCAGCCGCCACAGAGGAATCCACACCGCCGGAAAGAGCGCACAGCACCTTGCCGGAACCGATCTTTTCCCGCAGAGCAGCAACACTGGTCTCCACAAAAGAATCCATCTTCCAGTCGCCCTTACAGCCGCACACATTGTACACAAAGTTGTGAAGCATCTGCTTGCCTTCCTGGGTGTGAAGGACTTCGGGGTGGAATTGGACAGCATAAAGACCCTTTTCCTGATTTTCAGCAGCGGCAACCGGGCAGTTATCGGTATAAGCGGTTACGGTAAAACCGGGAGCCGGTGTCTCAATATAATCGTTATGGCTCATCCAGCAGATGGTATCGCGGCTCACATTTTGGAAAATGGGGCTTTCTGCGCTGGTGTGGACCAGCGTTTTGCCGTACTCACGCTCCGGAGCGCGGCACACACGGCCGCCCAGCAGGTGGCTCATAAGCTGACTGCCGTAGCAGATGCCCAGAACCGGGATTCCCAGCCTAAAAAGAGCAGGGTCCATGGTGGGAGCATCCTCCAAATACACGCTGTTGGGGCCGCCGGTGAGGATAATGCCCACCGGATTAGCAGCACGGATCGCATCCAGACCGGCACGGTAGGAAATGATCTCGCAATAGACATTACATTCGCGGACGCGGCGGGCGATGAGCTGGTTATACTGCCCACCAAAATCCACTACCAGAACTTTTTCATTCTGTGCCATACTATTCATCCATCCTGTTCTTTTAATTTATTGTTGTGTCATCAATGTAGTTTTTGGACTTCCACTACACAAACCACTTATTCCACGGTTACAGATTTGGCCAGATTCCGCGGTTTATCAATATCACAGCCTTTCATGGCCGCTACATAATAAGCGAACAGCTGTAAGGGAACCACCATCAGCGAAGGCTGCATCATGGAGTTGGTGGCGGGCAGATAAAACACGAAATCCGTTTCCTTCTCGATTTCTGTTTTCCCCTCTACCGTGAGGCCCAGCACATAGGCGCCCCGGGCCTTGACCTCCTTTACATTGCTCATGGTTTTGTCAAATAAGGGCAGATAGCTGGCCAACGCCACCACCAAAGTACCGTCCTCCACCAGAGAAATGGTGCCGTGCTTTAACTCACCGGCAGCATAGGCTTCGGAGTGGATATAGGAAATCTCCTTGAGTTTCAAGGAACCTTCCAGAGAAAGAGCATAATCAATGTTCCGTCCGATAAAGAAAATATCCTTGGCGTTAAAGTTCCGGGAGGCAAAATATTGAATATTCTCCCGGTCCTGCAACACCGCTTCGATCTGCTCCGGCAGCTTCTGCAAGTCAGCAAGGTAACTTTCATATTCTTTGGAAGAAACCGTGCCCAGCAAATCAGCCAGATACAGCGCCAATAGATACACCACCGCCAACTGGGTACTGTAGGCCTTGGTGGTAGCCACCGCAATCTCCGGCCCAGCCCAGGTATACAGCACATCGTCGGACTCATTGGCAATGGAGCTGCCCACCACATTGACGATGGAAAGGGTTCTTGCTCCCAGCCGTTTGGCCTCACGCATAGCAGCAAGAGTATCGGCAGTCTCGCCGGACTGGCTGATAATGAGCACCAGCACTTTATCGTCTACGATAGGATTTCGATACCGGAACTCCGACGCCACATCCACCTCTACGGGAATGCGGGTGAACTGTTCCAGGGCGTATTTTGCCACTACGCCCACGTGGTAGGCGGAACCACAGGCTACAATCACAATGCGGCGGAAGCTCTCCACCTGCTCCCGAGTGAGGGTGATGTCATCCAATACGATTTTTCCATCCCGGATACGGGGAGAAATGGTGTCCCGAATGGCTTTGGGCTGCTCCATGATCTCCTTGAACATAAAATGCTCATAGCCGCCCTTTTCCGCAGCGGAAACATCCCAATCAATATGCACCGGCTGCTTGTGGACTTCGTCTCGGTCGGTGTTGAATACGGTCACACCGGTTCTGGTGAGGCGCACGATCTCGTTGTCATTAAGACGGTAGATCTCCCGGGTTTTGGCCAGAATGGCAGGCACATCGGAGGCGATAAAGTTCTCCCCCTGCCCCAGCCCTACAATAAGAGGGCTGTCTTTTCGCACGGCATACAACTCGTCGGGAAAATCCTGGCAGATGACTCCCAGTGCATAGGAGCCCTCCACCTTGTGGATCACCCGGATCATGGCTTCCAGAATATCGCACTGATACTTTTTGTAGTAATATTCCAGCAGCTGGGCCACTACCTCGGTGTCGGTTTCGGAAACAAAGGTAATACCCCGATCCATGAGGAAGGTTTTGAGTGTTAGGTAGTTCTCGATGATACCATTATGCACTACCGCAAATTTTCCCGAATCGCTCACTTGGGGGTGGGAATTGATATCCGACGGCGCACCGTGGGTGGCCCAACGGGTATGACCAATACCGATTGTCCCCTGTAGACTTTTTCCCCCATCCAGCATATCACTGAGGATCTTCAGTCTTCCTTTGGCCTTGGCTACTTCCAGCTTTTCCCCTGTATACACTGCCACTCCGGCGGAATCGTAGCCTCGGTACTCCAGTTTTTCCAGCCCCTGCAAAAGCAAAGGCGCTGCCTGTTCTTCTCCTACATATCCCACAATTCCGCACATGGGCGCTCAGCCTCCTTTATCCGGTAAAACAGCTTTTGAATGGAATCGGAAAAGCGCCGGTTAGCCGGGGGTTCTAAACCTACCGGGCAGCCGGAGCGCTTCTCCTTACAGTTTATGCAATTTTTTAGCGATAAATGATATCGTCACGGGAAGGCCCGTTGGAAACAATAGTGATCGGCACACCCAGATGCTTCTCTACAAACTCCACATAATTCCGGGCATTCTCCGGCAGATCCTCATATTTCTTGATCCCGCGGATATCGCACTTCCAGCCGGGCAGCACCTCCAAAATGGGCTTGCAGTGCTTCAGCTTGGAGGTCACCGGGAAGTGATCAATGCGCTGGCCATCCAGTTCATAGCCCACACACACCGGGATCTCGTCCAGATATCCCAGCGCATCCAATACTGTAAAGGCTACGCCGGTAGCGCCTTGCACCTGACAGCCATAGCGGGAAGCCACCAGATCCAGCCAACCCATACGACGAGGACGACCGGTTGTAGCGCCGTACTCGCCGCCATCGCCGCCTCTTTTCCGCAGTTCATCGGCTTCATCGCCAAAAATCTCACTGACGAACTCACCGGCGCCTACTGCGCTGGAATAGGCCTTCACCACGGTGATAACCTCTTTGATCTCATAGGGAGGCAAACCGGCACCTACTGCGCCATAACCAGCCAAAGTAGAAGAGGAAGTCACCATGGGATAGATGCCGAAATCCGGATCCTTCAAAGAGCCCAGCTGGCCTTCCAACAGGATGGTCTTACCTTCCTTCACAGCCTTATGCAGCAGTTCAGTGGTATCTGCCACATAGGGGGCCAACTGCTCCTTATATTCCATCAGCTTGTTGTATACATCCTCCGCCTTGAGAGCAGGCTGATGATACAGCTGGGTGTACAGCACGTTTTTCAGGGCCAGTACATGGTCGATACGCTCCATGATGCTGTCTTTATCGTCGAACAGCTCACTGACCTGGAAACCGATCTTGGCATACTTATCGGAATAGAAAGGAGCAATACCAGACTTGGTGGAACCAAAGGACTTGGAAGACAGACGGGCTTCTTCCATAGCATCCAGCTCCTTGTGGTAGGGCATCACGACCTGAGCCCGGTCAGAGATCAAAATATTGGGCTTAGGAACGCCACGGCTTTCCAGCTCTGCCATTTCCTTTACAAAATTTTCTACGCTTAACGCCACACCATTGCCGATGATGTTGGTGATATGGTTGTAAAACACACCGGAGGGAAGCTGGTGCAGCGCAAACTTTCCGTAGTTATTGATAATCGTATGCCCCGCATTGCTGCCGCCCTGAAAACGGATGACGATGTCCGACTGTGCTGCCATTACGTCTGTGATCTTACCTTTTCCTTCGTCGCCCCAGCAGGCGCCGACAATTGCTTTTACCATTATAGATCCACACCTTTCTATTGGATGCTGCTGCCTGCGGGCACAAAACACGCCCCGGCAGAATATCTATTTACTTTTACGGACAAACACTTTTACAGATTGATTTCTGCTGTTTCTGCAGGGATATCCTCATACTTTTTCAAAATGGGGCGCACTGTCTCACTGAGGAATTCCTCCGTCTGACGGGGAGCACGGCCCACATATTTCTCCGGGCTGACCAAATGATTCAGCTCTTCCAGCGTCACGCCGAAAATCGGGTCACCGGCAATACGGGCCAGCAGGTCGTTTTCGCCGCCTTCTTCTTTGACCACCTTGGAAGCAGCCATGGAGTGGACACGCACCCGCTCATGCAGCTCCTGACGGGAAGCCCCCCGCTTGGCAGCGTCCATCATGATGTTTTCGGTAGCCATAAAGGGCAGTTCCCGACGAAGATGCTGCTCGAGGACCTTGGGATACACCACCAAGCCGTCGGCCACATTCATATACAGGTTCAGGATGCCGTCTACTGCCAAAAATGCTTCCGGCACGCTGATACGCTTGTTGGCGGAGTCGTCCAGGGTACGCTCAAACCACTGGGTAGAACTGGTCATAGCCGGGTTCAGGCTGTCGGCGATGACATACCGGGCCAAGGAGGCGATGCGCTCGCTGCGCATGGGATTGCGCTTGTAGGCCATAGCGGAAGAACCGATCTGATTCTTCTCAAAGGGCTCCTCCACTTCCTTGAGGTGCTGCAGCAGACGAATGTCGTTGGAGAACTTAGCAGCGCTCTGGGCAATGCCGCTGAGGACGGAAAGCATCTGGCTGTCCAGCTTGCGGGAGTAGGTCTGGCCGGACACGGGGAAGCAGGCCTGATAGCCCATCTTTTCCGCAATCTTATGGTCGATGGCCTTGCACTTCTCCTGATCGCCGTCAAACAGCTCTAGGAAGCTGGCCTGGGTGTCGGTGGTGCCTTTGGAGCCCAACAGCTTTGCCTTGCTCAGCTGATACTCCACATCCTCCAAATCCATCAGCAGTTCCTGAATCCACAGGGTAGCACGCTTACCAACCGTAGTGGGCTGGGCAGGCTGGAAGTGGGTAAAAGCCAGAGTCGGCAGATCCTTGTACTTTTCGGCAAAATCCGCCAACACGCGAATAACGCCCACCAGCTTGCGGCGTACCACTTTCATGGCCTCCGTCATAATGATGATGTCGGTGTTGTCACCCACATAGCAGGAAGTTGCGCCCAGGTGGATGATGCCGGCAGCCTTGGGGCACTGCTGACCATAGGCATACACATGGCTCATCACATCATGACGGACCACCTTTTCCCGTGCCTCTGCCACTTCATAATTGATGTCATCAGCGTGGGCCTTCAGCTCATCTACCTGCTCTTGGGTCACCGGCAGACCCAGCTCCATCTCAGATTCCGCCAAAGCGATCCAAAGCTTGCGCCAGGTGCGGAACTTCATATCCGGAGAAAACAGGTATTTCATTTCCTTATCCGCATACCGGGCGGAAAGAGGGGATTCGTAGGTATCTCTGCTCATGTAGGATACACACCTTTCTTTTATATTCATCCAAAATTCGGGGGTTATCGCTGTTAAAAAACAGAAAAGCGGACACAAAGGGCTGCGATAGATTCTGTTTTCCAGAAATCGATCCACACCTCCGTATCTGCTTTTGTGCTTCGTCGTATTCATATACGACATCATATTATATCAGATTTTGACTTCCCCGTCAAAAACAAATTCAGCCGGGCCCGTCATTTCCACTTCGTTTGTGAGCTCATTCCAAAAAATTTCCAAATCTCCGCCGCGAAGATGTACCAAAACACGGCGCCCGGTGCGTCCGGTAAGAACGCAGGCAACCGCCACGGCACAGGCACCGGTACCGCAGGCCCAAGTTTCCCCAGAGCCGCGCTCCCACACCCGCATCTCCGCTTCGTCTTTGCCACAGAGGCGCACAAACTCAATATTGGCCCGCTCGGGGAATGCCGGATGGTTTTCAAGCTGCGGCCCCACGGTTTCCAGCGGGAAGTTCTCCACGTCGTCCACAAAAATAACACAGTGGGGGTTGCCCATGGAAACACAGGTGGCCGTCCAGTCCTGTCCTGCTGCAGTGAGGGTCTGGTTCTCCACGCCAGGCAGCGTGGTGGGAATAGCTTCCGGCGTCAAGCCGGGCTGCCCCATGTTTACTCGAATACTGCGGACATGGCCGTTTTCTACATCCAAATACAGGGTTTTTACACCGCTCTGGGTGTCGATTTTCAGCACATCCTTTTGTGCAATGCCCCGTTCGTAGACATACTTGCCCACACAGCGGATGCCGTTGCCGCACATTTTGGCCCGGGACCCGTCGGCGTTGTACAGATCCATTTCTGCATCGCCGTTTTGGCTGGGTTTAATAAGAATGATCCCATCGCCGCCAATGCCAAAATGCCGGTCGCTGAGACGCACAGATAATGCTTCCGGGTCTGTTACCTGCTCCTCAAAGCAGTTGATATAGATATAGTCGTTGCCGATGCCCTGCATCTTGGTAAAGCGCATGGGGTCACTCTCCTTTTGAAAAAATACTTTGTACTGCCGGTTGGGTTCACACTGCGGGCGCATACTATGCGCCCCTACAAATATTCCGGAAATCCCATTGACTTTGTAGGGGCGGTTATCAACCGCCCAAAGACTTTCACACGGTCATAAACCATAGACATGCAATGCGCGCCCCTACAGACAAAACCGTAAATTCAGGAAAATCAGAACTTGCTCAGATACTCCTTGATCTCCCACTCGGTCACGGCAGTGGCAAAACGGTTCCACTCGTGCTCCTTGGCCTCTACATACTTGCTGAACACATGATCGCCCAGCACCTCATGCAGGAACTCATCCTTTTTCAGCTCTTCCACAGCCTCTTTCAGATTGGCGGGCAGATTCTCAATGCCTTCTGCCAGACGGGCTTCTTCAGGCATATCGTAAATATTGGCAGAAACAGCCGGAGGCGGCATCAGGCCCTCTTTAATGCCCTCCAGACCAGCAGCCAACAGCACAGCAAACTGGAGATAAGGGTTGCCGGAGGGATCGGGATTGCGCAGCTCCACTCGGGTACCGTTGCCGCGGGTAGCGGGTACACGCACAAGGGCGCTGCGGTTGGAGGCAGTCCAAGCAATGTAGCAGGGAGCCTCATAGCCGGGCACCAGACGCTTGTAGGAGTTGACCAGCGGGTTCGTCAGGGCGCAGATACCCTTCACGTGCTTCATGATACCGGCAATAAACTGGAGAGCGATGGTGCTCAGGCCCTTGGGACCGTCGGGATCGCAGAAAGCATTCTTGCCGTCCTTGAACAGGGACATATTGATGTGCATACCGGAACCAGCCTCGCCATAAACAGGCTTGGGCATGAAGGTAGCGCACAGGTGATTGAAGCTGGCAATGGACTTGACCACCATTTTAAAAGTCATAATGTTATCGGCGGAACGTACTGCTTCATCATACCGGAAATCGATCTCATGCTGAGCGGTGGCGCATTCATGATGGGAAGCCTCAATCTCAAATCCCATCTCTTCCAGGTTGAGGCAGATCTCCCGACGGGTCAGCTCACCCACATCGGAGGGGCCCAGGTCAAAATACCCAGCGGTATCATAGGTGATGGTGGTGGGGTGGCCCTGTTCGTCGGTGTTGAACAGGAAGAACTCGCACTCCGGGCCAACATTAAAGGAAAAGCCCATTTCCTCCGCCTGACGGATGGTCTTTTTCAGGATATAACGAGGGTCGCCCTCAAAGGGGGTGCCGTCGGGCTTGTACACATCGCAGATCAGGCGGGCGATGCGCCCATGCTTGGAATGCCAGGGATACAGCTGGAAGGTATCCAAGTCCGGACGAAGGTACATATCCGATTCCTCGATGCGCACAAACCCCTCAATGGAGGAACCGTCGAACATGCACTCGTTGTCCAGTGCCTTTTTCGCTTGGCTGGTGGTGATAGCCACATTCTTCAGGGTACCGAAAATATCGGTGAACTGGAGGCGGATAAATTTAACGTCCTTTTCCTCGATAATACGGAAAATATCCTCTTTTGAATAACGGCTCAATTGATGACCTCCTCGTTTTCTGCCGGTTTCCGGCATATTTGCCGGAACGCCCGTAAAATATGCTGAGAATACAAATACTATTGTATTCCACCTCGCTTTAGCTTGTCAATTCATTTTCGCTTCTCGCTTCGCTTTTCATTTGGATGCACAATTTTCCCGCCTTTCCAAGGCAGGAACCTCCCGATTTGCAAAATATGAATTTACACATCCTAATTTCCTGCAAAATCAGCCTGTTTTTTTAAGAAACCCCCTCTAAAACGACACGCAGCAAACAAAAACTTGCGAAATTTTTAAAAAAGTTCCTGATTTTTCTTGTAATTCCCGTTTTAGTATGGTAAAATAAGCCCATCGGCTGCTGCAAAACACAGGCAGTCCCCGCAAAACCGCCGGAAAATTCCCGGGGCTCCGGTTCTGCGAGATCGTTTTATTTTTCTTGAATCTTTATTTTAGGGGGATTTTTCCATGTCTTATGTCAGCGAACAGTTGGAAGTCATCCGCAAGAAGAACGCCAACGAACCGGAATTTATCCAGGCTGTTACGGAAGTTCTGACCACCCTGGAGCCCGTCATCGAGGCTAATCCGCAGTATCAGGCTGCTGGTATCCTGGAGCGCATTACCGAGCCCGAGCGCGTAGTCATGTTCCGTGTGCCGTGGGTGGACGATAACGGCAAGGTGCAGGTAAACCGCGGCTTCCGCGTACAGTTCAACTCCGCTATCGGCCCTTACAAGGGCGGCCTGCGTTTCCATCCTTCTGTCAATCTGGGCATCATTAAGTTCCTGGGCTTTGAGCAGATTCTGAAGAACTCCCTCACTGGCCTGCCCATCGGCGGCGGCAAGGGCGGTTCCGACTTTGACCCCAAGGGTAAGTCCGACCGGGAAGTCATGGCTTTCTGCCAGAGCTTTATGACCGAGCTGTATCGCCACATTGGCCCTGATACCGACGTACCTGCTGGTGACATCGGCGTAGGCGGCCGTGAGATCGGCTACCTGTTTGGTCAGTACAAGCGCATCCGCGACGCCTAT
>CALWIS010000113.1 GCA_944380795.1 uncultured Clostridia bacterium
TTTGCCATATGCTCCGCCCGGATGCGCTGGTGCACTGTATAGCCCACCCCGTTGCCGTTTTGCATCTCCCAGATCCGCCCGGCGGGGGATGCTCCATTTTTCACATATTCCGCAGCGGCCCGGCCTGCCCGCTGGCTCTCCATGGTCACATAGTCCACCAGATCATGGACGTGCACCACATTGCCGCAGGCAAACACCCCCGGCAGGGAAGTCTCCATATTCTCGAACACCACGGCCCCATTGGTGCGGGGGTCCATGGTGATGCCGGCTTCCTTCGTCAGTTCGTTTTCAGGGATAAGCCCCACGGAGAGAAGCAGGGTATCGCAGTCAAACACCATTTCGGTACCGGGAATGGGGCGGCGGTTTTCGTCCACCTTGGCCACCGTTACCTGTTCCAAACGCTCCTTGCCCTTGATGTTTGTTACCGTATGGGAGAGATACAGGGGAATGTTAAAATCGTGGAGACACTGCACGATATTCCGGTTCAGACCGCCGGAATAGGGCATGAGCTCCACACAGGCCAGCACCTTGGCGCCTTCCAACGTCATGCGCCGTGCCATAATCAGGCCAATATCGCCGGAACCCAGAATGACCACCCGTTTGCCCACCATATAGCCCTCTATATTTACATAGCGTTGGGCAGCACCAGCGGTAAAAATGCCGCTGGGCCGCTCGCCGGGAATGGCAATGGCGCCCCGGGTGCGCTCCCGGCAGCCCATGGCCAGCACAATAGAAGCGGCTTCCAACACCATATAGCCGTCGGTGGGATTCACCGCATGAACTGTGCGGTCGTTTTCAATATGGAGCACCATGGTATCCAGCTTGACTTCGATGCCCGTACCCTGCAACATCTCGATAAACCGTCCGGCATATTCCGGGCCGGTAAGCTCCTCTTTAAAATAGTGGAGACCAAATCCATTATGGATGCATTGGTTGAGAATGCCGCCCAGCACTTTATCCCGCTCCAAAATCAGCACGTGCTCCGCGCCGTTTTTCCGGGCTTCTTCTGCGGCAGCCAACCCTGCCGGGCCTCCGCCGATGACAATAACATCGTATTTCATGCGTTTTCTCCCCTTCCCGTCTTGGTTTCGCCGGTGATAATGACCATGCCAGCCCGGTCCTGCATAACCGCTTCCATAGGCATCCCTGTTTCCCGAGAAATAATCTCATGCACGCGAGGGCCGCAGAAACCGCCCTGACATCGGCCCATGCCTGCGCCGCACCGCCGCTTGATGCCGTCGATGGAAACCGGCGGGATGGGGGAATGCAGGGCATCCACCATTTCCCCTTCGGTTACCGTCTCACAGCGGCAGATAATGCGGCCATACAAGGGGTTCTTCTGCACCGCTTGCTTTTTTTCTTCTGGGGAAAGTTCTTTGAAGCGGACGGTTTCCGGCAACTCTTCCTGGAATTGCTCTTTTCGCAGCAACTGGACTCCCTGCTCCATAAGAAGCTCCGCCACATATTCTCCAATAGCCGGGGCGCTGGAAAGGCCGGGGGATTTAATGCCCGCCACATCCAGGAAGCCGGGCTCCAGCCAGCGGATCTGGAAATCGTCGATATTGGTATTAGCCCGCACGCCCGCAAAATTGCGGATGGAATCCCGCCAGTTGAGGCCGGGAACCGACAGCAGAGCCATTTTCCGTACAAAAGCAAGGCCGTCGGCAGTGGTGCCGGTTTCCTTGGCGCCCTCCACCGGTTCGGCGTTGGGGCCTACAATCAGGTTGCCGTCTACGGTAGGGCTTACCAGAATTCCCTTACCCACTTCGGTGGGGCATTGGAAGATCACATGATGTACCGTATTGCCGGCACATTTATCCATTAAGTAGTATTCGCCGCGGTTGGGCTTCATTTCATACGGCGGCTGTTTTAACAGGGAGGCCACTGCAAAGGCATCTACGCCGGTGGCGTTCACCACATATTGTGCGCTAATCTTGCCGGAAGGAGTGTCCAGTTCATAGCCATCCGCTGTTTTCGAAATTCCCGTCACCGGGCAGTTGCGACGAAGTTCCACACCATTGCGCACAGCCGACTCGGCAAAGGCCAGCGCCATACGCCACGGGGAGACGATTCCGGCGCTGGGAGCGTACAACGCGCCTTTTATTTCGGGGTTGATATTAGGCTCCATCTCCCGCACTTCTTCCGCCGATAGAATCTGCAAATCCGGTACGCCGTTCTGGCGGCCGCGCTGATACAGCACCTCCACGGTTTTCAGGTTTTCTTCGGTAAAGGCTAGCAGCAGCGAGCCAATGGGCTGGTAGGGAAAGTGCAGCTTGGGGGCCAGTTCCTTCACTAATTCCACACCCCGCACATTGAGTTTTGCCATCATCGAGCCGGGCTTGGGGTCATACCCTGCATGAATAATGGCGGAATTTGCTTTTGTGGTACCTACCGCCACATCGTTTTCCTTTTCCAATACGCACACCGACAGCCGGTACTGAGAAAGCTGCCGGGCGATCGCCGCGCCGATTACGCCGCAGCCAATGACCGCAATATCGTATCTACGGGTTTCCACCTTACATTCCTCCTATCCTCCCGATACAAAACAAAAAAAGCCACAGCAAAACAAGCCTGTTTTCTACAGGCTCTTTTGCCGCCGCTCTCTAACTCTCGGGCAATCTTTTATTTTCCGTAATTAGTATACCCCAGTTCTTTCCAAAAAACAACCCTACCGTTAAATATCGTTTACTAATAAAGTTATAAGTTCTATATATTTTGCTGTTGTATCTGCGAAAAAAAGGTTTTATAATAGACGTGTACTATAAAATCTTCATAAAAATCATGAGATTTTTGTAATTTTAGAAAATGAGGAGTTGTATTGCAAATGGCAAAAGAGTTTTTCTGCACCAAAACGGAACCCGTAGTCCAAACCAAAGCCGGCAAGCTGCGGGGCTTTTTTCTGGACGGAATCTACACCTTTCATGGCATCCGCTACGCTACGGCGGAACGCTTTCAGATGCCCAAAGAAGTAGAGCCTTGGGAAGGAATCAAAGACGCCCTCTCTTATGGCTATGTGTGCCCCATTTTAAATCAGCCCCAACCTAACGGGGAAGTGATGGTACCACATCGTTACTGGCCGCAGAACGAGGATTGTTTGTTCCTCAACCTGTGGACCCCCTCTCTTGACTCTACCTCCAAAAAGCCTGTTATCGTCTGGCTCCATGGCGGCGGATTTTCCGATGGTTCCTCCATTGAGCATGTTGCCTATGATGGAGAAAACATGAGTAAATTTGGCGATGCCGTGGTAATCTCCCTGAACCATCGCCTGAATGTTTTGGGATATCTGGACGTTTCCTCCCTCAGCGAAAAATATGAGAATTCCGCCAATGCCGGCACCGAGGATATGGTGGCCGCTTTGCGCTGGATTCGGGATAATGTGGCGAATTTTGGCGGAGATCCCGACAATGTGACGCTGTTTGGCCAATCTGGCGGCGGCGCTAAAATCTGGACTTTGATGCAGACCCCCTCTGCCTTTGGACTGTTCCATAAGGGCATCATCCAGAGCGGCGTGTTTGATTTGCTGCCGGTACAAGAAAATAATGGTAAGGCAATCTGCCATGCTTTGCTGGAAGAACTGGGAATTCCCCAAGCAGAAGGGGAGCGGCTGGCAGAAGTGCCCTATTGCCAGTTGGCAGAGGCTTATAAAAAAGTGGCCCCTGCTTTGGAGAAGCGGGGCGAGTATGTAGGGCTTTCTCCCATGCAGAACGCATTTATGCTGGGAGATCCCAGAAAGGTGGGCTTTTCCGACTTTGCCAAGACCGTACCGGTTATGGTGGGCACTGTATTTGGGGAATTTGCCTTTGGCCCTGCCATTGAGGATCGCACTGCTCTATCCCTGGAGGAAAAAGAAGCAATGATCGCCAAAAAGTATGGGGATGCTGCCAAAGAGCTGACTGCTTTATTCCAGGAAGCTTATCCGGAAAAGGATCTCACTGATCTGCTGTTTGTAGACAGCTTGTTCCGTGCTCCCTCCCGCGATTTTGTGGTAAAACGCGCCGCCCATAAGGAAAGCCCCGTATATTCCTATCAGTTCACCTTTGATTTCCCATATGACGGTGGTCATGTGGCCTGGCATTGCTGTGAGATCCCCTTTGTATTCCACAATACCGATAAAGTGCCCTACTGCAA
Source organism: uncultured Clostridia bacterium (assembly GCA_944380795.1). Taxonomy (GTDB): domain Bacteria; phylum Bacillota; class Clostridia; order Oscillospirales; family Acutalibacteraceae; genus Heritagella_A. The sequence continues at coordinate 4,129 of CALWIS010000113.1, forward strand.
TATCCCCGGCGTTTCCGACCGTCTGGAAGAACAGCTCTGCGGCGCTTGGGTAAATTTTGCCCGCACTGGAAACCCGGATCACCCCTCCCTGCCTCACTGGCCTGCCAGCACCCCGGAAGATGAAGCGCTGATGGTATTCGATACAGAAACCACCGTCAAACATAATTTTGACGCAAAGCTGCTGGAATTACTGGTAAAGGTGACCCCTAAATTCTCCTTTGAAGATACAGACGAGCCCATCCAGCATTGATTAAAATTTTTTTTTGAAAAAGGTATTGCATTTTTCAAAATATGTGATATAATAAATGAGCACTTGAGTTTCAGGTGTTCATATCGCGGAGTGGAGCAGTCCGGTAGCTCGTCGGGCTCATAACCCGAAGGTCGTAGGTTCAAATCCTGCCTCCGCAACCATTAGAAGAACGGTAAAATGTTGAGTTTTATCGTTCTTTTCTTTTTGTCCTAAATTGTGTATGGCCGTTTGCCTGTGGGCTATCCGTTACTGAAAACAAACATTTTTTGATACGAATATACAAACAAGAGGGTTCTTCGTAGATGGCGATAAAATTCAAAATTTGATTTCTTGTAAAAATGCACACAGTGGTGTAGTATAAAAATAAAGAACTTTTTTGAAAAGTAAAAACGCTATTGGTCAGATAAGGGAGTGAAAGCAGAGTTGAACTCTATTGCGGAAAAAGCTTTTGAGTTAGTACTTGATGCTGCTCGCCGCCAGTAAGTTTGGTAATGGCATACTTAAAATTGTGAGGAGATATTTTTGGAAGTTACCTTTATAAATCCCGGTGTTGATGCCATGATTGAAAAAATTATGGCTTTTCAAACAGAAGATGAAACACCCTTCTGGTCGGAACCTTTATACCATTTCTATCCGCAGCTTGATAAAACCTATGCCACAAGTTTGCCCTTTACTGAAAGAAAAAACTATATTGAGTGTATAATGCGAGCCATTTATGCTGAATTAGAAGACACAATCAATGAAAAGGTACTTTTATATACTCGCCATTGGGCAACTTGCAAGGTACAAATCACCGCGGCTTTGTCGGATGCTTTTGGTGTGGATTGTGCAAGCCTGTTTAACGACATACGGTGCAATTTAAGCATGAATCCTGTCGAGCCACGGTTTCTGAAAGAACGATGCTATGACACATTCTATTTGAATAGCGAAAGCGGTGCCATTGGCGGCGGAATTCACGAAATCATACATTTTGTTTGGTTCTATGTGTGGAACAGGCTGTATAAAGATAGCTACGATGAATACGAGCGTCCGTCACTTAAATGGATTTTGAGTGAAATGGTTGTTGAATCTGTTATGAAAGATGAGCGACTCAGCTCCATCAATCCCTACTTTCCAAGAGAAAATGGGGGTTGTATCTATCCCTATTTTTTCGATATGGTAGTAGATGGTAAATTGATTTTGGACACGCTGGATACAATGTACAAGAGTCAGGCTATCGAGGACTTTATGCGTAACAGTTATGCTTATTGCCAGGAGCATGAAGTGGAAATTAGAAATCATATAGAAAAATCAGAGAACAACTAAATACCAAAATACACAAGAATTTTCTCAATTACTCAAAACATCTTTTTGAGAAGATGCTGTCACCTAAAAGCCTTTAACCGAATGGTTAAAGGCTTTTTTCTATCTCTAAAGAAACTCCCCCTACACAGTGTGTGGGGGGAGTTTGACTGTTATGTTTATTCGTTTGGGAAAGTAGTATAAGGTGTATCCATAGGAATGGTCACGTTAAGGTTGTCAAACGTTAACGGCTGATCGCCTTCCATACAATAGTAAATATCTAAGGAATCAGGGTCGCCGCCAGCATTGGTATCCACAAAATTTTCTTGCAAAGTTTTCTTCACGCTATCTAAAATCGTCGGAGTCAAATTATCCGCGTCATACATAAAAAACTCATCTTTTTGGGTTTCCGGCGGGCCCACAAACAAAGCGGAATCTTTTGCAAAGGATACGGTCATACCGCCTTTTCCGGTAGTTACCGCATCGGATAAACTTAAATCCCATCCTGTTAAATTGGAAATTCCCTCAATCAAAGTTTCCGGCTTTAGTTCTCCTTCATATTTTAAAGAGTACTCTTTAAAGTTTCCCTCTCTCCCAATATACAAAACCGCTTCCTGTTGCTGCGTTTGAGTAGAAGTTTCTTCGCTGCTTTGTGTGTCATTGGTTTGCGTACTACTGGTTTGGGCATTGGAGGCAGAGGATGTGCCCGATTCTGTGGATGATTGATTTTCCACGGTACTGCATCCTATCAAACAAGTGGCTATCATTCCCATGATAACAGAAATTAGCATGAACTTTTTAATTGGTTGTTTCATTATTGGCACACTCCTTTCCTTTGCCTTTAGTATAGCAATCTTCCCTGCAAAATGGATGTAGAAACCGGAAACAATGTGTGAATACACAGCGAATAATTCTTGGTATTTTTATGAAAACATGATCTTTAAAACCGCACCACCCAAAAGGAAATCATCACTTTCCTTTTATCTGCTGCATTTCCATATAAAACCATAAGTTTTTATTTTTAGGAAAATAACTGTCTCGATCACCATCAATTTCTACTCTCCATACTTCTTAGTATTCCCGCACCTGACAGTATGCGTTCAGGATGGCACGCAGGTGTTCCGCCGGAACATCCGCCGGAAGGTTGTGTACGCCCGAGAAGAAATATCCGCCGCCTTTTCCCAACACACGCAGATTTTCCTTTACACGGGCATATACCGTTTCATAAGAATCTTCCGGACGGAATTGCTGGGCATCATAACCACCGCCCCAAAAGATGATCTTTTCCCCGAAGTCCTCTTTCAACTGGGCAGGCTCCATCTCTTGGGCAGAAATCTGCACCGGATTGTAGAGATCTACGCCGCATTCAATAAGGTCAGGCAGGATAGCGCGCACCCCACCGCAGGAATGCAGATTACTTTTCATCCCGGTAATCTTTTTCCATTCCTGGAACAGACGGTAATAATAAGGTTTATACAGTTCCCGCCAAAGCTCTTCCCCTATGGTAATACCGCGATTATCTCCAAAATCATGGGCAATAGAAAGAATATCCACATATTTTCCCACGGCCTGTTCCAGCTGGCGCAGCTGAGATAGGGCAGATTCCAGCGATTTTTCTAAGAATGCCCGCATAACGTCCGGTTCCTCTTTCATCAGCACCATGGCACCGATCATGCCACCGGGCTGGATCTGCAGGTCGGTAATGGTCTCGCCCAAACACAAAGAATACTCTGTTTCTTCATATAGATACCGTGCGGTATCCTCCAAGCGGCGCAGAAGATCTGGCGGCAGTTCCATAGGTGGGTGATAATCATCTGGATCGGGAAAATCAAAATCAGCCATCAGATCTGTGCCACTGGGAGTATCAAAAAAGAATGAGCCTTTGGGGCACACTACATTGCCGCTGCTCTCCCATACCACTGCACCATCAGGCAACACGCGAAATTTTTCCTGTACGGGTACTCGGAAGGTACGGCCCCATAATTCTTGCTCCTTCCACTGCTTTTCCCAACCCGGTGTACGAATAGGAGCCCGACACATCCGCGGGGAATCCACCAAAATCACATCCCCCTCCATAGCCTGGATGACCTCTTCTTCAAACACGGCGTTGACCATAAAGGTATCCAAGCGGGGAGGGGTTTGCGGCACCCCCAGCACTTTTTGGAGGTTCTGGTAAGCGATCACATGAAGGCCGGTGGTCTCACATCCTCCCCAGGCATTGGGGATGCGGTCCGGTACATGGTGTTCTAATACCGCTCTGACTCGCTCTCTTGATGTCATCATACAACTCTCTCCTTAATTTTTATAAAAGTAGTGCCCCGGAATATCCGAGGCACTCTGTTTTTTAGCGATGCAGGCAGGATGGAGTCTGTAGGTTGATAGCGCGGATTTTATCGGGATCCGCCTTGAAGTTTCGCTGCATATCCATCAGGCCGTTGATCTCCTGCTGGACATCTGTTACCTGGGTGTAGCAGTATCCACAGCAGTAAGGAAGTTTCTGGATGGCTCCAGTAATCTCTGCAAACCGGGCCAAGAATTCTTCTTCGGTGTTCACCTTGTTGCCATAACCCCATCCGGAATCATCGTTGTTATACGCGATACCACCAAACTCACTGATAATGATGGGCTGGCCACGATAGGCAAAACCATCGGCAAAGGCTGCACGGTCCAAATTGTGGTAGATGGTGCCATCCAACAACTCTTTGGCGTATTTTTCATACCGCTCTAAGAAGATACTGCCTTTCTCTTCATAATCGTGAAGGGTAATGATATCGGAAACCGTATGCTCCCAACCGTCATTGACGATTACAGGACGATTGGGGTCCAAACTCTTGGTCAGATAATAAATCGCCTGGGCGAAATCCTGCTGAGGCTTTTCGGTCTTGATCTTAGGTACTCCCCAGGACTCATTTACTGGGGTCCAAGTAATAATGGCAGGATGGCTGTAATTCTGCCGCACGATTTCTGCCCACTGGCTCATAAAATCGGATACAGCCGTGTCATCAAAGGTATAGGCAGCGGCCATTTCGCTCCAAACCAGCATCCCTTTTACATCGCACCAATACAGAAAACGCTCGTCCTCAATTTTCTGATGCTTGCGTACGCCGTTATAACCCAGTCTTTGCAGCTTATCAATATCCTCAATTAAAGCAGCCTCATCCGGCGGGGTGAGGTGACTGTCAGCCCAATACCCTTGGTCCAAAATCAAACGCTGGTACAGAGGGCTTCCATTGAGCAAAATCTGCCGCCCATCAATGCGGATCTCCCGCATACCAAAATAGGAAAGAACCGTATCCACAGGTTGATGATTCTTGAAGATCTGGATCTCCAAATCGTAAAGTTGAGGATTAGCGGGGGTCCAGGTATGGACGCTCCACTCATGCTCCTTGGTATTGCACACATCCACTTGGGCATTTACATACTTTTGGGTGATCGCTACAGCGGTACGGGCAATAAACGTATCCTCATAGCGCACGGTGATCTCCATCATCAGCTCTTCCCCATTATAAGTGGGAGCCTCCACCTGGCCTTCCAGTTCCAGTCTGGCTTGGGTCAAATTTGGGGTCAGCTTGAGAGTGCTGAGATAGGTTTCGGGAACGCTCTCCATCCACACAGTTTTCCAAATACCCGTGGTCTGTACATACCAGCACCCAAAGTTTTCTCCCTTCCATCGCTGCTTTCCACGAGGCTGCCGGGTGTCTTCGGAATCCTCCGCCAATACTGCAATCACGTTTTCTCCAACATGAAGCAGATGGGTCACATCAAAGGAAAACCGGGCGTAGCCGCCAACATGAGTGCCTGCCTGCTGGCCGTTGACCCATACGGTAGTACGATAATCGCATCCCTCAAAGTGGAGAAGTATCCGGCGGCCGGAGAGAGACTCTTCCTTCACTTCTACTGTGCGGCTGTACCACACTTGGGAATGGATGGTCTCATCACCAATGCCGCTGGCCTTTGTCTCATAGGCAAAGGGAACCTGGATGGTTTTTTCTGCCGGAACGCCCTGATTCCAGCCTTTATTAAGCCCTTGCTTTTCGTCGTCAAAAGCAAAATTCCAAGAACCATTTAAATTTTCCCAGCTGCTGCGCACTAACTGCGGGCGGGGATAATCGGGGATATAGCTTTTCATAACGCGCCTCCTGAAAACTTCGGTTGCATGACCGACACAGATTTTATATAATGGATTATATCGAAAATCAGGAGGGAAATAAATGGGAAAACCAGAACAAAAGATGAGTAATATCGACAACTCCGATTTTTCTCTCTACTATGTAGCCCCTCAAATTGGTGAAAGTGGGCTGCTGCCTTTATTCTTTGCCATGGTAGGGGATGAACAATGTGCCTCTACCTACCGGGTATACCGGGAAAACGCCGACATCAGCGTTTTGATCTATGTCCTTTCTGGAGCGGGAAAACTGGAAATGGATGGAGTGACACGCCTTCTTGGGGCAGGAGATGTATTGATGCTTCCGCAAGGCATCACATATTGTTACGAAACCTCCCGTGAGCAGCCTTGGCGAGTATTGTGGTTCAATATGACAGGGGAACTCTTCCCTTTCTGGCTGCGCCAATATGGACTTCTCTCGTTTCCTGTTATTCCCAGCGCAGGAGAAGAAGTGCTCCGCGCTTTCTGGCAAGGTGTGGAACTATGCCGCAGCGGCCTTCCCCATCTGCAAATTCAAGACCAGCTTTGTGAAATCGTCTATCACATCCTCCTTACCCTGTGGCGTCAGCGGATTCCTTGGGGACCAGTGGGAACTGCCCAGCAGCTTCGCTGCCTTATTGATGACCTGATTTCCGCCGACCCTTCCGCTTCCTTTTCCATGGAAGAAGCCGCAACCGTCCTCAATATGTCTCAACGGCAGCTGGAACGGTTGTTCCGGCAGGAATTCCAGCTCACTCCCTACCGGTATTTTCAACTGCAAAAGCTTCTTTTGGCCAAGCAATACTTACGGAACACCCGCCTTTCCATCAAGGAGATCAGCTCTCGGCTGGGATTCTGCGATCCTTATTATTTCTCCAACTTCTTCAAAAAAGAAGAGGGAACCTCTCCCAAGGAGTATCGAAATTCTAAATCACCAAGATAACGCCAAAATCCCCCTTCCTATAACCGGAAGGGGGATTTTGCATGATGGTTCTATTACTTCGTTTCCACCGTCAGGCACTGGGTGCGCAGACCCTCGCCGGTAACCTTAATTACCGCCTTGCCTGCTGTCTCGGTGCTGCGGATGTAAATCATCATCTGGCCTCTGTAGGCGTGGCGCACGGGAGACTGGCAATCGGTGGGATCAAACAGATCGCCGTTATCCAACGCAATGAGAGAAGCTTCGCCCTCTACTGCCACCTTCAGTTCTGTGGAACCAGTATAGACCCGACGGCCCTTGCTGTCCACCAAAGTGACCTCGATCTGAGCCATATCCTCGCCGTCAGCCTTCAGGCAGTCGATCTGCTCCATTTGGATAGCTACAGCGGCACCGGTGGTTTCCAGGGTATCCTCAGCTCCTTCACACTGGGCGGAAAGAACGCCCTCCTCATAGGGGACTACACAGGCATAGCTGCCGTTTTCTTCTGTCTGGCATTCCATTTCCAGCTTGCGGCCATTCAGGGTCACAGTGGGAGCGCCATGGCTGGAATAGCAGCGGATTTCCACCGTCTCACCAGGAGCATAATTCCAGTTCCGGGCAAAGTCCCAGGCTTCTTTCTTTTCGTCAGAAGCCGTTGCGGTAACAAGAGCCACAGTGGGAGTTTCTGCCCACAGGCCCTGCCGGTAATAATACTGGGGCTTTTCAAAACCGGCAGTGGTCATCAGGCCAGCGGAAGAACCGTGCATGGGCCACAGAATGGTTTCACCGAAAAAGTCGATGCCGGTCCACAGGCACTGACCAAAAATGTTTTTGCTGTCGCGCACTGCACGCCAAGCATCCATGGAGTGGCCATTTTCACTGCCGAAGAAGGGCTTCTCCGGGAAGCGCTTGTGGTCCTCCTCGTAGTACTGCTCTTTATAGTTATATCCTACCACATCCAAGGAGTCCAAGAATCCAAGACGGCTGGAAAGCTCCGGGAAAGCCGCGGCTGCCGTTACGGGACGGGTAGCGTCCTCATCCTTGACTTCTTTGGCCAGCATAGCAGCCAGTGTTGCCAAGCGCTCCATGTTGGGCTTAGCAGGATTATACATCCGCTCGGCTGCCGGTTTATTGGCATCATTGTTGCCGGTAGCGGTCTGGAACAAGGGATGGCAATACGGGTCATTGGGATAATCGATCTCATTGCCAATGCTCCACATCAGCACACAGGCATGGTTGCGATCCCGGCGGACCAGAGTTTTCAGATCGTGCTCATGCCACTGGGGGAAGTTTTCATAATAGCCGTAATGCTTGGGCGGATATACATTATGGCCGGTGGACCACTTGTTTTTGCAGCCCTCCCACTCGTCAAAGGCCTCATCAATGACAAAGAAGCCCATTTCATCGCACAGATCAAACAGCTCCGGCTGATGGGGGTTATGGCTCATACGGATGGTGTTGCAGCCCATAGCCTTCAGTTTTTTCAGGCGGCGCTTCCATACCTTTTTGGTAACAGCAGCTCCCAGAGTACCGGCATCGTGATGGACACACACACCCTTGAGCTTCATATTCACGCCGTTGCAGAAAAATCCTTCGTCGGCATCAAAGCGCACTGCACGCAGGCCTACCTGATTTTCCACACGATCTTCATTAGCGGTGGAAACCAACCGGTACAGGTTGGGATGAGCCGGAGACCACAGGGCCGGATTCTGTACCTCGCCTTTGAGGAGCACCATCTTCTTTTCATAGGGGGCCAGTACTTCCTGGGATTCCACTACGACAGCAGAAACACCCTTTTCGTCCAGCAGCTCATGGCGCAGGGCTACCTTTTGCTCCTCACCGGTATGGTTCTGCAGCTCAGAGGAGATCACGAACACCGCTTTGGAATCGTCAGCCTCATAAACAGCAAAGAACACGCCGTGGTGGTCAAAGCCCACCTGTTCAGAAATTTCTACCGAAACCTTGCGGTAAATGCCGCAGCCGGTAAACCAACGGGAATCTGCCAGATCTTCCCGCTCTACCCGGACGCTCAGCACGTTTTCGGTTTCGCCAAAGCAGGCAAAGTCCGTCACGTCCAGAGCAATCTCGGAGTAGCCATAGGGATATTCGCCAAGATAATAGCTATTACACCAGATTTTTGCGTTTTTATAAATGCCATCAAATACCACGCGGACGCGTTTTCCTTTGGCTTCCTCCGGCAGGGTAAAGCTCTTGCGATACCAAGCAGTACCACCAGGCAAATATCCAGTACCGCTGGAGCAGGTGCGGTCAAAAGGCATGGTAACGGACCAATCGTGGGGCACGGTGACAGACTGCCAGGAAGCATCATTGAAATCCTTCTGGAAAGCAGAAGGCTCGTCCCCATAATGAAATTTCCAGTTTTTGTTGATCGTCATGTAGGGCATTGGTTTTCCCCCTCCACATTAAAATTTTCTTGGTTGTATACAGAAAAGCAGGGAGCCATATGAATGGCTCCCGCCCTTTCATCGAGTTTCTGCCATCAGCTCTGATAAGTTTCCTGAAGCTGGCGCTCCACCTCTGCCAGAGCCTCTTCATAACCAGCCTGTTTCAGCTCGTTACGGAACTGCTCCACACATTCTTCGGGAGTGCCTGCCATTTTACCAAAAGCAATCTGCGGCATATATGTATTGTACACATTTGCCAGGTTTTCCAGCTGCGGGAGAGAATCCTTATCGGGGATAAAGGTACCATAAGGATATTCAATGGCTACCTTTTCATACTCGGCTACTTTCTCTTCATAGGGCTCCCAGGCATAGAAGTCTACCTTACGCTCCATGTCGTCATTACGGCCACCCCAGAAGTTAAAGGTAACGCCGTTCACAGCGTTGTCGTAGCCCTCTGTCCAAGAAAGCATACCGGTTTCTTCGTCCAGCGTATACTGTTCGCCCTCAAAACCATAAGCCATCAGGTCGTATACTTCCTGGTTAAACCGAAGCTGGTCATAAACCATTAAGGCGCGTTCAGGGTTCTGGGACTGTGCAGCCACAGCCATAGCCCCGTGTGTTGTTACCAATTTTACAAGGTTCTGGGTCTCCTCACCAAAATAGAAGAAGTCAAGATCAGAACCGGGGAAGTTTTTGTCCATATTCGGACGGAGATCCGTATACCAAGACTGAGTGATGTGTTCATGGGCGCCTGTTCCGCCCTCTTTCAGGATAGAGGCGGTATCACCCGTATAGTTGAGAACATCTGCACGCCAGTATCCGGCATCGGCCCATTCCTTCATCTCAGTGGCAAACTCCAGCAGGCCGTCTCCCTCAATAAAGAACCGAGACAGATGATAGGGGTCATCCTTGGATTCGCCCCAGAAAAGCTGAATGCCAAAGCCGTCGATGGTGATATCATCCGTATGAGAATCCTGCCAGCCCTTAGCCACTTCTGCGGTCATACCAGTGCTGCCGGCCACATCCCAAGGAATGATATCGGGTTTGTTGTCTTTCAAATACTGCAGATAGACCTGCATATCGTCCCAGCTATGGATACCGTCTTCAAATCCGGCTTCCTTGGCCCAATCGGAACGATACATAAATCCATGATTGATCCACTGTGCATAAGCGTCTTCGGGGATCAGGTAGATCTGTCCCTCATACATGCCATCTTTCCAGTGACCCGCTTCATCAACCTGCTCCCAAGTCTTGGGGGCATAGGTCTTCAGCATTTCTTCACTTAAGGGTAAAAAAGCATTTTTCTGTACATTGGGCCAGCCATCCAGCCAGTCACTGGCAGTAACCACCAAGTCGAGGTCACCGTTTTGAGAAGCTAACGCCAGGTTATATTGTGCAGTATAATCTGCCCATTCGATCCAGCGCAGCGACATCTCTGCATTGACTTCTTTGGTAAGGATCTCATTGACAGCTGCCAACGCGCGTTCTGTTTCGTTGGTGGGAATATCGCCCAAAGTCAGATAGGAAATGGTTACGTGCTCTGAGGTGTCAATTTCGGTGGCAGAACCACCGGTAGAAGAATTGCCGGAATTAGTGGAATCATTGGTGGAAGAATCCCCAGTGTTTCCAGAACAAGCGGCGGTAGAAATCAGCAAGGCAGACGCAAGCAGTAAAGGCACAATCCTTTTTTTCATAATCTGATACAACTCCTCTCAGATAATTTAAATAATCTGCTATGACATAACCATTGCAATTTTCTAAAAAAGCGCAAGGGAGCCACACCGTATCCAGTGGGCTCCCTCTGAGCTTTTTTAAACAGGAAGCCCTGTTTTTTTAGATTTTATTCACCGTAGGTTTCAGCCAGCTGCTTCTCGACCTCTGCGATAGCATCCTCGTAGCCAGCGTCCTTCAGAGCCTGACGGAATTCTGCAACCAGACCCTCGGGATCGTCGGTCTTACCAAATGCGATCTGGGGCATGTACTGATTGGCAACAGCGGACAGGTTCTCCAGCTGGGGCAGGTTATCCTTGTTGGGCACAAACTGGCCATAGGGATATTCGATGGCGATTTCGTCATACTCAGCCTGCAGCTCCTCATAGGGCTCCCAAGCATAGGTGGAGTTCTTGTGCTGCATCTCATCATTACGGCCGCCCCAGAAGTTGAAGGTAACGGCATCGGTGGTGGTGTCGTAGTCGTCGTTCCAGGTCAGGATGTTGGTTTCTTCATCCAGAGTGTAGTTCTCCGGGAAGCCATAGTTCATCCAGTCATATACTTCCTGGTCAAAACGCATCAGGTCATAAACCTGCAGGGCACGCTCGGGGTTCTGGGACTGAGCGGCAACTGCCATAGCGCCGTGGGTGGTAACCATCTTCACCAGGTTGCCATTCTCTTCGCCCCAATAATACATGCCAACATCGGAACCGGGCTGCTTCTTATCCATTTCCGGACGAACGGTGGTGTAATAGGTCTCGGTGTGGTGCTGGTCAGCGCCGCTGAGGCCCTCATACATTGCCTGACGGGTATCGGTCTTGTTGTTCAGAACGTCCTCTCTCCAGTAGCCAGCGTCGTTCCACTCCTTCATGGTCTTAGCGAAGTTAACGAACTCGTCGCCTTCCAGCAGGTACTTAGAAATATGATAAGGATCATCCTTGGATTCGCCCTTGAACAGGGTTACACCAAAACCATCGATGGTGATATCATCGGTATGGGACTGCCACCAAGCATCGGACAGACCAGCAATACCGCCGCTAACAGTACCCTGCACATCCCACGGGATGCAATCCGGCTTGTTGTCCTTCACCCACTGGAAGTAGGTGCCCATATCTTCAAACTTATGAATGCCATCTTCCAGGCCAGCCTCGGTAGCCCAATCCTGACGGTAGAACATACCGTGGTTGATCCACTGAGTGTAGGTATCCTCAGGAATGAGATAGATCTTGCCATCCAGCTTGCAGTCATCCCAGTGACCGGCAGCTTCTACCTGTTCCCAAGTCTTGGGAGCGTTGGTCTTCAGCAGATCCTCGGTCAGCTCCAGGAATGCGCCCTTCTGTGCGTTGGGCCATGCATCCAGCCAGTCGGTTGCGGTTACAACCAGATCCAGGTCACCGCTCTGGGAAGCCAGAGCCAGGTTGTACTGGGTGAGGTAGTCGGTCCACTCGATCCAGCGCAGAGCGATTTCTGCGTTAGCCTTCTCTGTGAGAACCTTGTTCAGTTCTACCAGAGCTGCGTCAGTCTGATTGGTGGGGATATCGCCCAGAGTCATGTAGTTAATCACTACATGCTCAGAGGTATCAACCTCACCGCCAGTGGATTCACCGGTGGTACCAGAAGAATTGGAATCGCCGGAAGAGGAGCCGCTATTGTTGTTGCTGCAAGCTGTTGCAGCCAGAGCCATCATAGCAGCCAGGAAAAGAGCCAAAACTTTTTTCTTCATGCTAAATACAGTCCTTTCTTTAAATCTTACACTGGAATCCAGTGCGGTTTTTTATTGAATCATTTCTCTAAGGAAATGAGCAATAACGAATTCAAAACATTAACCCTTAACAGCACCTACGGTCAGGCCGGAAACAAAGTATTTCTGTACGAAGGGATACAGCAGGATGATGGGGCCGGTAGCGACCACAGCAGTGGCCATTTTCAGAGTCTCAGCAGGCAGAGACACACCTACCAGCATGCTGCCGGCAACGGAGCTTTTCAGAGCAGCCACCTTGTTTACGATGCTGTACAGATGGAACTGCAGGGGCTTATACCGAATCTTGGAAGTAAGGAACAGGGAGGAATTGTACCACTCGTTCCAGTAGCCCAGAGCGATAAACAAACCGATGGTGGCCAGTGCGGGGATAATGGTGGGCAGGATCAAAGTCAGGAAGATGCGGAAATCACCTGCGCCGTCGATTTTGCCGGACTCAGTAATTTCATGAGGAATCGCTTTGATGAAGTTCTTCATCAAAATGATGAGCCAGGGGCTCATGAGCAGCGGCAGCCAAACTGCCAAGTAGTTGTCACGCAGACCATAAACCTGTACCATCAACAGATAGAAGGGAACCATACCGGCGTTAAACAGAGAAGTAAAGAAAATGTAGAAGGAAATCTTATTGCGATAGGGGAAATCTCTTCTCTGAAGGGCATAGCCAGTCATTGCGATAATGAACAGACCTACCAAAGTGCCAGTCAGGGTCATGATAATTGTAACAACATAAGAACCGATAATCATATCCGGCGCATTAAAGATCAGCTCATAAGAGAAAGTACTGAACTCGGAGGGCCAGATCGTAAAACCAGTACGGCGGATGGATTCCTCTGTTGCGAACGAGGACATCACGATCAAAAGGAACGGAAACAAACAGCACAGCGCAAAGATGGAGGTAATCACATATGTAAAGCCACGGATAAACATATCCGCCTTATCCAGCTTAACGCGGGTGCCCTTTACTGCGACTTCTTTATTCTTACTCATGTTTTTCCCTCCAATCAGAACAGCGAATAATCAGAATCCAGCTTTTTGACAACACCATTGGCTACCATAACCAGGACAAAGCCAAACACAGACTGGAAGAGGCCGACTGCGCTGCCCTGTGAGAAGTTGAAGGTATTCATCATGCAGCGATATACATAAGTCTCAATAATATCAGTGGTGGAATAGAGCACGGAGTTTGTTCCTACCAAGTTGTAGAACAGGCCAAAATCGCCCTTTACAATGCCGCCGATAGCAAACAGGAACAGAATGATAACCGTACCCTTCAAGCAAGGCAAGGTGATGTAGCGAATACGCTGGAAGCCGTTGGCACCGTCCACCTTGGCTGCCTCCATCATGGAAGCATCGATACCGCAAATAGCAGCGAAATAAACCACAGTTCCGTAACCGGTGGATTGCCACAGCTTTGCGATGATGATAACTGCCGGGAAGGTGTTGGGATCAGAATACAGCTTCGGCATATCGCCGCCCATGCTTCTTACCAAGTTGGAAAGGAAACCATAATCATAGTTGATCATGTTGTATACCAACAGGCCTACCAGAACTGCAGAAATGAAGTAAGGCAGGAACATCAAAGACTGGGTTACCTTAACGAACTTCTTACATGCTACTTCATTGAGCAGGATGGCGATGAACATCTGGATAATGTTGCCCAAGATAATAAATACCAGATTGTACAGCACCGTGTTGCGGAGCAGCAAAGTCAGCTGACCAGATGTGAACAGGAACTCAAAGTTCCGCCAACCAACAAAGGGGCTGCCAAAAATACCGCCGTTGTAGTTAAAGTTAGTGAATGCTACATACGCACCCGGCATAGGGGCATATGAAAAGAAGAGAAAGAAAAGGATGGCCGGCACGCACATGATAAGCAGCACTTTATTCTGATTGAGTCGGTACAGAAACCCATGCTGGCTCGGCCGGTCTGCTGTAACAGCCTTGCTTGCTTTCATCAATGATACCTCCTACAATTTTACTTTTCGGTTTCATTCTCTATGAAACCGGTTTCTGATAGTCATTATAACCGTTTTTTTTTTCTCTGTCAATATTTTTCTTAAAAATTGACGAAAAAATATTGTGAAATTGTTACCAAACTCTTAAAAATCCCGATTTCATCACGTTTTTTGAAACCAAATCATAAAAAAAAGAGACAAAGGATTTCCCTTTGTCCCATAAAAAATAGTTAATTTTAATGCGAATACCACAAAATAAATGAATAAACTATTACCGAGAAGCCTGTCCACAAGACCGCCGGACCGTCAATCCACAGGGAATCATGGCAACTTCACGATGATTAGGATCCCGTATCAGCTTTTTGACTAAATCCATCACTTTTTCCCCATACACATCATACATACACCCCACACAGGTGAGGGACGGCATGCATACTTTGGACAAAAAAGTATTATCAAATCCTGCAAACGAAATATCTTCCGGAACACGCAGGCCTGCTTCTTCTGCTGCCCGCATCAATCCCAAGGTCACCATCTCATTAATACCAATAATAGCGGTAGGAAGCTCTTTTAAAGGGCGCTTAAATAGCTTTTTTCCTGCCTGGTATCCGTCATCTACCTCATATTGCTGGGTATCGATGATCCAATTTTCCTCTTGGGGCAGGTGATTTCTTTCTAAAATCTCTGAGATCATTTGCCTTTTGACAAATGTGGGAGAAATGGTGGGAAGTCCTCCTACCAAAGCAAATTTTTTATGGCCTAAACCAAAAAGATAGGCTAAAAGCGCCTCTGTCCCGGGCCGATCATTCATCAAAAGCCGGCAGGCATCAAAACTATTGGGCTCACTAGCAAAAATCACCGGGGTCTTTTGAATAATCCGTTGTACTAATTGACGATATTCTACGCTGGGGGGCATATCATCTGCACCGCCTCCCAACAAAAGAATCACATCTACGTTTTTGCTTTCCAACATCTCCAGATGTTGATATTCAATATCCGGATCATTTAAAGCATTGCATAAGACCGTGTTATAACCACATCCAATAGCAACAGTTTCTAGTCCCACATATAAGGTAGAATAAAAAGGGTTACGCACATCCGACAATAATACTCCTATAGTTTTTGTATTTTTGTTAGATAATCCCTGAGCCACTGCACTGGGAACAAATTTATATTTCTCTACCAGCTCCATGACCCGGTCTCGTTTTTCTTTTTTTACTCTAGCGCTATTATTCAAAACCCGGGAAACAGTGGCGGGGGACACGCCGGCCTCCCGCGCAAGATCGTAAATCGTTATGGAATCGCGTTTCATAAATATCCCCTCATAACACCTCTGCATTCAAAATTTAATACAGAAATTTATTTCTCAGTTGGTTACAAAATTTGAAACCAGTTTCAAATCTATATTTAGGATAACATGATTTTCTCCTTCTGTAAAGTCTAAATGGACATTTTGTGCAAATACATGGATTTTCATTTCAGAATCCGTAGATTTTGCAATACTACTTTTCAAATCTATTTTTGAAACAATGGCCTTTTTCTATACCAAATCACATATAATTTGCTTTCTACAGGTACTTTCATTTTCTATCCGTTTTCTCATCCACACTCATCAGAAAAAGCAGTGTTTATACGCCCTTGCTTTTTCCGGTAAAATCCAAAATAGTAAATCAGCCCCACTGCATCCGCTAATACCCATCCAATAGGTACAGACCACCAGATGCCTACTAAGCCGATAAAAGGAACCGCTGACAACGTATAGGCTAAAAGGACGCGAGTTCCCAAAGAGATCACTGTAAGGACCACAGAGATTCCAGGCCTGCCTAATGCCCGGTATAACCCATAGAGAAGGAACAAACAGCCAATGCCGCAATAACAGGCCCCTTCAATACGAAGGTATTCTACCCCAATACGGATGACTTCTACCTCATCAGCACTCACAAAAATCTGCATTAAGAACGGAGCCAAAAGGCATACCAAAGCAGAGACGACCAAAGAAAATACTATCGCGGTAATCATGGCTGAACGTATCCCCCGACGAATGCGTTCCCTCTTCCCTGCCCCAAAATTTTGGGCGATAAATGTGGAAAATGCATTTCCAAAATCCTGTACCGGCATATAAGCAAAGGAATCAATTTTAACAGCAGCCGAGAAAGCAGCCATTACCTCTACTCCAAAGCTGTTTACCAATCCCTGTACCAAAAGAATTCCAAAATTCATCACCGATTGCTGAACACACGTAAGGAATGAGTACTTAGCAATAAGAGAAGCCATTGCTCTATCCCATTTTTTCATTGCTGCAACTGGCCGCAAATAGGGAAAGTTTCTCCAAGTATAGATACCAATTCCAATTCCAGAAAAAGCCTGTGCAATAATAGTAGCCCAGGCTGCCCCTGCTACTCCTAATGGAATCACCATGACCAACAACAAATCCAATACTACATTCATCACTGCAGAGATCCCTAAAAATAACAATGGTACCGTAGAATTGCCCAAGGCCCGCAGCAGCGACGCAAAATAGTTATAGAGAAATGTAAAAAGAATTCCTAAAAAAATAATCTGTAAGTACTCCCGGGTCATAGAATAGATATCCTGGGGAATCTGCATCATCCAAAGCACAGGATCGGTACAAAGGAGCACTGCTGCCTCTAAGAGGACACTGAGGCCTCCAATCATAGTGAAGGAAAGAAAAACCGACTGCCGCAGTTCCTGCGGCTTTCCTGCGCCATGGAGCATGGAAAACAGCGTACCACTGCCCATAGAAAGTCCCAGCAATATGGATGTAAGAAAGATCATCAAGGCATACGAGGCTCCTGTAGCTGCTAAGGCATCCGAGCCTATAACACGTCCTACAATCAAAGTATCCGCTATATTATAGAACTGCTGCAACAGGTTCCCTGCAATCATTGGCCCAGCAAAAAGCAGCATGGAAGATGTCACACCGCCATTGGTCAAATCTTTTGTCATTTTGTTCTATTCCCTCCACCCATCCAAAAACCTATCTAAATAAAAACTTATGGCTTATACAAAAAAAGAGAGCCTCATGTATAACACACAATGAGGCTCTCTTACTTGGTCGAGGTGAGAGGATTTGAACCTCCGGCTTCTACGTCCCGAACGTAGCGCTCTACCAAACTGAGCCACACCTCGATATAAAGAAACCTCGGTAAAACCGAGGTTTCTTTTGGCTGCGGTACTAGGATTTGAACCCAGACAAACAGAGTCAGAGTCTGCCGTGCTACCATTACACAATACCGCATCAACAGTTGACTATTGTCAACGCGATATATTATACCACAGTCTTTGCATAAGGTCAATACATAAATTAAATTTTTATAAAAAAGTTCCCGGTCTCCTAAGAAACCGGGAACTCTGAAGGCAAAAATTATTCGTTAATGCCAGTAACAACGCCGGAACCAACGGTACGGCCACCCTCACGGATAGCGAAACGCAGGCCCTCTTCGATAGCGATGGGGGTGATCAGCTCAACGTCCATCACAACGTTATCGCCAGGCATGCACATCTCGGTGCCCTCGGGCAGAGAGATCACGCCGGTAACGTCGGTGGTACGGAAGTAGAACTGAGGACGATAGTTGTTGAAGAAGGGGGTATGACGGCCACCCTCGTCCTTGGTCAGAACATAAACCTGGCCCTTGAACTTGGTGTGGGGATGAATGGTGCCGGGCTTAGCCAGAACTTGGCCGCGCTCGATCTCATTTCTCTGGATACCACGGAGCAGAGCACCGATGTTATCGCCAGCCTCAGCATAGTCCAGCAGCTTGCGGAACATTTCGATGCCGGTAACAACAGTCTTCTTGCGCTCGTCGGTCAGACCAACGATCTCAACTTCCTCGCCCATCTTCAACTGGCCACGCTCCACTCTACCGGTGGCAACGGTGCCACGGCCGGTAATGGTGAACACGTCCTCAACAGGCATCAGGAAGGGCTGGTCAGCCTTACGCTCGGGGGTGGGGATATAGCTGTCAACAGCAGCCATCAGCTCGTGGATGCAAGCATACTCGGGAGCCTTGGGATCCTGAGAAGTGGACTCCAGAGCAACCAGAGCGGAGCCACGGATAATGGGGGTGTCGTCGCCCGGGAACTCGTACTCGTTCAGCAGGTCGCGGATCTCCATCTCAACCAGATCCAGCAGCTCGTCGTCGTCAACCTGATCGCACTTGTTCATGAAAACAACGATATAGGGCACGCCCACCTGACGGGACAGCAGGATGTGCTCTCTGGTCTGCGGCATGGGGCCGTCAGCAGCAGAAACAACCAGGATAGCGCCGTCCATCTGAGCAGCACCGGTGATCATGTTCTTAACGTAGTCAGCATGGCCGGGGCAGTCAACGTGAGCATAGTGACGGGTCTCGGTCTGATACTCAACGTGAGCGGTGTTAATGGTAATGCCGCGCTCTCTCTCTTCGGGAGCCTTATCGATATTAGCGTAATCGACGAAATCAGCCTCGCCCTCCAGGTTCAGAACCTTGGTGATAGCGGCGGTCAGGGTGGTCTTACCATGGTCAACGTGACCGATGGTACCAATGTTTACGTGGGGCTTGCTTCTTTCGAACTTTGCCTTTGCCATTGGAAACTTCCTCCTTTTTATAAAGCAATTTGAAATGTTATGAACAAATTGTCCAGTAACACAATTTTAGCAACTATACTGCAAAAAATCAAGCGTTAATCGCAATTATTCGCTCTTTTTTCCGCGAGCTGCAATTACGGCCTCAGCAACAGACTTCGGAACCTCTGCATAATGTGCGGGCTCCATGGTGTACTGGCCGCGGCCCTGGGTCTTGGAACGCATGTCGGTAGCATA
>CALWIS010000114.1 GCA_944380795.1 uncultured Clostridia bacterium
TGGGCCGTGTGCGCCGGGATAACATCGAATTTGACATCCGTTCCCTGGAAACCCCTTCTACCGGCGTGGATAAATTCAAAATCCAGACAGCGGCAGACCAGGCCCGGGAGTTTGTGAGCCGGGGAGAAAAGACTCTGTTCTATTTTCCCTATACCTCCCAAGTGGACGAAACCTATACCCGTTTGGAGGCGGAGACTCGCCGCCGTGTGCGCAAGTTCCACAGCCGGATGCAGCCCTTGGAGCGGAACCTTTCCCAGTTGGCATTCCAGAAGAATGACTGCGATGTAATGCTCAGTACCAAGGCCTTTGGTATGGGCGTGGATATTTCCGACATCCATACTGTGTGCCATTTTGCCCCCACCGGCAACCTGGCAGATTACGTGCAGGAGATCGGTCGTGGCGCCCGTGACCCCAAAGTGCAGGGCCGAGCCGTCACTGCCTTTGCCCCTTCCGATATTCGGTATATGTCCACCCTGTACCGCCTGTCGGAGCTGCGCCAGTTCCAGATTCGGGAGCTGCTGCGAAAGGTTTCCGAGACGCAGAAAAAGCAGGGAGGGAATCGGATTACGGTATCTCCGGATGAATTTTCCTATCTATTTCCCGGGGACGACGACAGCCTGCAAAATAAAGTGAAAAACGGCCTGCTTCTCTTGAGCAGCGACCTGGAAAAGAAATACGGCTTCCCGGTGATTCGGATGCTGGCTTCTGACGTGCAGGAAAGCATCAATTATGTCAATGTGCCGGAGCAGGCGGAAAAGCGTTTCCTCCAAAAGTACGGCGAATATGCCCAATATCAGCCGGATGAGACCAAACTGGTGATCCGCTCCCGGAACCGGTTCTTTGCCAGTGATACCGTGGTGCGCAACAGCGGCAAGATCTATCGCCTAGATATGGGCGCCCTGTGGCGCGGCTGCTTCCAAGACATCAACTATACCCAGTTCAAGCGGAAATTCTTTACCGGCGATCTCTTCCAATGCGGTGGAGACCAGCCGCTGGTGCCTCGTTCCTTTATCTCTGTCCAGTATAGCCGCTCCTTTGAGGAATCCACCGAGGAAATGAAGCGGATTATCCGGGCAGTATCGGCGGTATTCCGTGGATATAAATTGGAAAAGAAGGCGTTCTCCCAGGAAGAGTTCCGCCAGAGCCTGCTGCAAGAGCTGGGCGGTACCTTTGAGCGAGAGGAATTTACCGACCTGCTGCTGGATATGTTTGTTTCCGATGCGCCGCAAAAGCTGGGGGGCATGGGCGCCGACAAGAGCAAGTTTATCGCTTTCCGTAAGGCAGCCGATGGAGAAACCGGCAGCTACCGAGTGTTGAATACTGGTTACATTACGCTGGAAAGCCACTTTATGCACCTGCTCACCCAGGCAGTGCCGGATGATGATGGATTGTATCAGGCGTATATCCCCTCCGGCCGCAGCGGAAAGCAGCCCACCATTATGAAGCTGTTCTCTCTGCTGGAACTGTTGGGTATTGCTTCCTACACCATTACCGGAGGAAGAGGGCAGGAGATCACCCTTCTGCTTTCCGACCCGACACAGGTGCAGGCCCTGTCCAACAGCCGCTATGTGAACCATGAGGTGGAGGAGATTCACCGCCGCCATGTGCTGGCAGAAAAGACCATGGCGTATTTCCTGTCTGGGGAATTCGACAGTAATACCCGCTGGGATATGATCGAAGAATACTTCCTGGGAAGAAGCTTTTTGCCCAGCGAAGCATAAATGAAAAAAGTGAAGGCGTTACCGAAACCGGCAGCGCCTTCACTTTTTGTTTTCATTGGTATCTTATGTTGGGAAAAGGCCCCGCTGTCAAACGAATAGGGGGGCGAAAGTAGGTCACTATTTACTTGCGGGCACCGCAAGAGCACTTGTAGTAACCAGGGGTTACAACATAGCTTTCGTTACGATAGTGAGTCTCTTCACGGCAGCGGGTTTCGTCACGGTAGCGAGTCTCTTGCTTAGTGCCAGTCTGGACTTTCTCTTCGTGAGCAGAATAGCCACCACCGCAATCGAAAATTACGTGTCCAAGTACGGTATCTTCGTTGTCGAAGCGGGTACCGCACTCATTGCAAGTCCAGTACGCACGCCACTCGTACACAGGCACATCGACCGTATAAGGCACCTTCTCAGTGTAAGGGACTTTTTCGGTGTAAGCTACCTGTGAGGTATCCTCCTTCTCCTGTTGGGAGGTAGAGGTGCTGGAACTGCTTTCTTTTGAACTGGTTTGATCGGTTCCGGTGGCACAAGCAGCTAGGGAAGCCGTGAGAGCAATGGTTATCAATAAAACACAAATCTTCTTTTTCATGGTATCATCTTTGCTTCTTTTAATAGTTTCGGTTTCTCATAAATGAGGGTTTTCATTCAGAAAGTATCAAAAAATACAGTTTCCGAAAGGGGCAGGCGCTGGGTGTGGGCCGGCCCCGGAGCAGCATCCTCGGCGGGGTATCCAATGGGAAGCAGGCTGACAATCTCCAAACCTTCCGGCACGTGGAACATCTGCCGCAGCTTATCTTTATAATATAAGCCTACCCAGCAGGAGCCCAACCCTAAGTCGGCAGCGCAAAGCATCATGTGGGTGAGGGCGATAGAGGCATCCAGCGGGGTGGGATCTCCATTTACCCCCTTCTCCGGATCAATGGGAGCGTCGGAGGGACGGCGGCACATAACCAGCACCACCGGGGCATTATAATGGCAGGGGGTACACTGCCGAATTTTTTCCAAAGCTTCCGGGCTTTTTACCACCAAAACCCTTTGAGGCTGGCCGTTGCGGGCAGTAGGGGCAGCCTGCCCAGCTTCCAAAATCTTTTGCAGTTTTTCATCTTCCACTGGGCGTGGGGAAAAGCTCCGAACGGAGTATCTTTGACGGATCAACTCTTGAAATTCCATAAACAATTCCTCCCTTATTCAAAATGGTCAGTCCGTGTTTTTGGGCTGAGCCAGCTTGTCCGAATCCAGAATAATAGTCACGGGGCCGTCATTCACCAGGGATACCTGCATATCCGCGCCGAATTCCCCGGTTTCCACCTGTTTCACCCCTAGGCTGCGGCATTCGCTAACGAAAAGCTCATACAGCGGGATCGCTTCTGCCGGAGGTGCGGCATCACTAAAAGAGGGGCGCGTCCCTTTTTTGCAGTCTGCCCCCAAGGTGAAGTTGGAGACAATCAGCATGGAGCCGCCAATGTCCAGTAGGGAGCGGTTCAGCTTGCCTTGCTCATCTTCAAAAATGCGCATTTCACACGTCTTTTTCGCCATCAACCGGATATGGGCCGGGGTATCGCCCTTCATAATTCCCGCTAATACCACCAACCCGGCTCCTGTCTCACGGGTGCAGTGTCCCTCTTTTCCCTGAATTTCAATGCGGGCTTGGGTGACCCGCTGCAAAACTGCCTTCAAAGTATGATACATCCTTTCCTATACATGGTGAAACTTTCAATCTTATATTATAGCAGAAAAATATAGATAAGAAAAGAGAAGCGAAAATCTATTCGAAGGTATAATTACAGTGCATTTTAGCCATAGTAAGAGAAAAATCAGGGAGGAAGCGTTATGGAACCGGTACGGCTGGAGTTGGAAAATATTTGTAAGGAATATCAGCAGGGGGATACCGTGATCCAGGCTCTGCAAAATGTCAATCTGGTGATTGAGCCTGGGGAATACCTATCCATTACCGGACAGTCCGGCAGTGGGAAATCCACGCTGATGAATATTTTGGGGTGTCTGGATGTTCCCACAAGGGGAAAGTACCGCATTGGCGGGCAAGATGTCCAAGCCATGTCCTCCGGGGAGCTGGCGGCCTTTCGCAGCCGGACTATTGGCTTCATTTTTCAGAGCTTTTGCCTTCTTCCAGACCTTAACGCCATGGAAAATGTAGAATTACCGCTGCTGTATCAAAAAGTACCCAGAAAAGAGCGGCGAAAAAGAGCAGAGGAGGCTCTTGTTCGGGTGGGATTGGAGTCCCGGATGCACCACCGTCCCAACCAGATGAGCGGAGGCCAGCAGCAGCGTACCGCCATTGCTCGAGCCATTGCTTCCCAGCCTTCGGTAATTTTAGCCGACGAGCCTACCGGCAATTTGGACAGTGCTTCCGGGAAGGCAGTGATGGAAATTTTAGGAGAACTGAATCGGGAGGGAAAGACAGTAGTCATTATTACCCATGATGACAAAATAGCCAAAACGACTCGGACCAATGTCCATATTTGCAATGGAATCGTCAGTTGACAAATGTTTGTCCCGTGCCGTATAATGAATTTGAGGCAGAGATTTCCTGCTTTTTCTTTTTCCGCTAAGAGTGGACTTTAATGCCGGCTCCGGATTTTGGCATGGGTCCGTGGGAAATGGATCTGTCTTCTTTTCTTCAGGTTGCCATATTGTCATTGGATCCCACATAGAGGCTGCATGGCATTTGTGTGTGGAACTTCAGTAAAGGAGGGATTTCCCCATGGCAAACAAAATGTTGGAATTGCACGATATTGATGTCCCCGAGTTTTTGAGTGTTTTAGATACCTGTGTAGGGAATGTCTACCTGATGACTCGTGAAGGGGATAAACTCAACTTAAAGAGCAAGCTCTGCCAGCTGGTGGGCTTAACACAGCTCATTGAAGGCGGAAAGATTGCTGAAGCCTTCATCATCTGTGATAATGAAGAAGATGAGCGAAAGCTTTTCCGTTTCAATCTGTTTAAGAAAGCGGATAAATAAAGTCCGGAATGTGTTACAAAAACCGCAGTTTGGCTTTTGCCCATGCTGCGGTTTTTATTTACACGGTTGTGAATGCATCCCCTGGTATAGACTTGCCGGCGGGGATGTACTGTAATAAAAGCGGATGAAAATTCTACAAAAGGAGAATCTGAAAATGAACTGGAAGCAACTGAAAAGCGGTACCGATATCCGTGGAGTCGCAGTGGGGGATAAAGCACCTGTTACCCTGACGGACCCGGTAGTAGCTGCTATTGCCTCTGCCTTTGCCGCTTGGCTGGCGGATAAAAAGAAAAAGAGCCTTTCGGAGCTGACTATCGCGGTGGGCCGGGATTCCCGTATTTCTGGACCCCGTATTCGGGATGCGGTAACAGCAGCGCTGACTAAGGCGGGGGTTTCAGTGATGGACTGCGGATTGGCTTCTACCCCCTCCATGTTCATGATTACCGTAGATCTGCCCTGTGACGGGTCTATCCAGATTACGGCAAGCCACCATCCCTATGATAGAAACGGGCTGAAATTCTTCACCCGCGACGGCGGCTTGGATGCTCCCGACATTGACGTCCTGCTGTCTATGTGCGAAAGCGGTTCCTTGCCTCAGGCAGTGGCCGTGCCGGGCAAGGTGACTCCTACCGATTATATGTCTCAGTATGCGGGTTCTCTGCGGGAGTTGATTTGCAAGGGAGTAAACGCCCCCAACTATGAAAAGCCTTTGCAGGGCTTCTCCATCGTAGTGGATGCAGGTAACGGTGCCGGCGGTTTTTATGCCCAGAATGTATTGGCTCCTTTAGGGGCAGACGTATCCGGCAGCCAGTTCTTGGAGCCGGACGGCATGTTCCCCAATCATATCCCTAACCCGGAAAACGAGGAAGCCATGGCCAGCATTTGCAGTGCGGTAAAACGTACCGGCGCAGATTTGGGCGTGATTTTTGATACCGATGTGGACCGTGGCGGCGCCGTGGATTCCAGAGGGGAGGAGATCAACCGGAACCGGCTGGTGGCTATTGCCAGCGCTATTGCCATGGAGGGCAACGAAGGGGCCACCATCGTGACCGATTCCATTACCTCCGACGGATTAAAGACCTATATTGAAGAGACGCTGGGCGGACATCATCACCGTTTTAAGCGGGGCTATAAAAATGTAATCAATGAGGCTATTCGCCTCAATCAGGAAGGGGTCAACTGTCCCTTGGCTATCGAAACTTCCGGCCATGCTGCTTTGCGGGAGAATTATTTCCTGGATGACGGTGCTTATCTGGTGACAAAGATCATTATCAAAATGGCCCAGCTTCGCGCCCAAGGGAAAAACCTGGACACCCTTTTGGAGCCGCTGGCCGAGCCGGCAGAAGCTTCTGAGATCCGTCTCCCTATTGTAGAGGAGGATTTCCGTTCCTGTGGGCAGCAGGTGATTGCCAACCTCAAGGCTTATGCAGAGGAGCAGGGCTGGCAAATTGCCCCGGATAATCACGAAGGCTTGCGAGTATCCTTCTCTAAAGAGAAAGGGGACGGCTGGTTCCTCCTTCGCCTCAGCGTTCATGACCCCATTATGCCCCTTAATATTGAGAGCAATCAAAAGGGCGGTGTGCGGCAGATCGTGGAGCAGTTACAGGTGTTCCTTGCCACACAACAGGGTCTGGAGCTTGCCCCTGTTACCAAGTTTCTGTCCGATACAGCAGAATAAATACGTCTGAAAAAATAAAAAGGTCGATGCGGCCATAGGCTGCACCGGCCTTTTTCTCTTTACAGGTAGTGTTTCAATTCCTCAATGTGGCGCTGTTCTCCCCGTATAAATTCTTCTGCCAGCCGTTTTGCTCCCGCATCAGCTTCTTGAAACCGGTTCAACTGCTTGGTCATCTCCACTATGCCCATGTTGGAGCCGTTGATCATGATCTCTGCCATATGCTCCGAGGAAGCATCCGCCAGAGTGTTCATTTGGATGGCGCCCCACATAACGGCTCGTTGAAGGGGAGGCGATTTTTCCGGCAGTGCCTGAGATTTTTGCAGCATTTCCTCTGAGCGGGAGATTAAGTGCTTATATTGGCTGCCTTGGCGTTCTACTTCCCGGCGGAGTTGGGGGCGTTGGATTTTGGGCAAAATCGTTTCCACCGCTTCCAGTCCGGAAGTGGCCGCTTTATGGATCTCCCGGATCAGATCTTCATTCTGTTGACTCATAGATAGTATCCCTCCTGGTCGATATTCAGGAATAGTGTTTGGGGAGAAGCCTGTAAATATTCACTGGGAAAAAATCTCTTTGACACCTTTTACAGATTGCGGTATCATGAAGAAAAGATGAGACTCATTTGTATATGCTGAAATGATGGCATGTATGACCAGTAAGAGAAGGGGGCTGTATACCAATGCAAATAGGCATTTCCACTGCCTGCCTGTATCCGGAAGAGACGGAAAAAGCCTTGTACCAGCTTTTAGAGATGGGCTTTCGAGAGTTTGAAATTTTTTTAAATACTTTTACGGAGACAAAAAAGGAGTTTTTATTGCCGTTACGAAATCAGTTGGAACAAGCGGGTGCAAGAGTGTTTTCTGTCCATCCCTTTACTTCTGCGATTGAGAATACCCTGTTCTTTTCTGATTATCCCCGCCGTACCCAAGACGGCATCCAGTTTTACCATTGTTTTTTTGAAGCAGCCAATTTGCTGGGAGCCAAAATCCTGGTGCTCCATGGCCAAAGAAATTATGAGCACTCTAAGATCACAGAGGAAGAGTATCTGGAAAATTATCATCGGTTGTTTCAGGAAGGGAAACGTTTTGGCATTACGGTAGCGCAGGAAAACGTGGTGCATTTTCGTAGTGAAAAAGTAGAGTTTATTAAGCGGATGCGGGAAGCTTTACAGGAAGAATGCGCCTTTGTGCTGGATATCAAGCAGGCAGTACGGGCGGGACAATCCCCCTTGGAAATGTGCGAGGCCATGGGAGAACGGTTGATACACATACACTTTAACGACCATCGAGAAGAGGCGGATTGCCTTTTGCCTGGACAGGGAAATTTTGATTTCCATAGGCTGTTTCAGTTGCTAAAGATCAATGGCTATCAAGGGCAGGGAGTAATAGAGGTGTACCACGATAATTATTCCCATTCCCAAGAGCTTTGGGAAGCACAGAAGTACTTGCGGGCACAATGCCAGGAAAGATTGTAAAACTTCCCATTTGTTGTGCAAATCTATTGTGACATCTCTTGCCAAAGTTGTTGTATTTATGATATAATATTACATCTAAATCGTCCAGATTATCATTCAAAAGTAGATAGGAATTCAAGCGAATGCAGATTGGAGGCCGAAAACATGAAATGCCCGTATTGTAGCTTTGACGAAAGCAAGGTGATCGATTCCCGCCCAACCGATGAAGGGGAACGGATCCGTCGTAGAAGAGAGTGCCTTCGTTGCGGGAAGCGGTTTACCACCTACGAGGTGATTGAAACGGTTCCGGTAGTGGTAATCAAAAAGGATAAGTCCCGGGAAGCGTTTGATCGGAATAAGTTATTGAACGGCCTTCTGCGTGCTTGTGAAAAGCGCCCTGTGCCTTTAGCCACTTTAGAAGAAGTAGTGGATGAGATTGAAACGAATTTGCAGAATTCTCTGGACCGGGAAGTACCATCCAGCCTGATTGGTACCTATGCGATGGATAAGCTTCGGGAGATCGATGAGGTTGCCTATGTCCGGTTTGCTTCTGTGTATCGGCAATTTAAGGATATCAATTCCTTTATGGAAGAATTGAGTAAAATCAAAAACGCAAAAGAAAAGGGATCGGCTGGTTGAGTGAACCCTTTGTAACAATAAAAGAGCCCTGCAAGATCAACAATTGGTCTTACAGGGCTCTTTTTGTTGTCCTTTAGGCATAACAAAATCCCGGGTTCTACCAGAGGTAAATAGAAAGTCTTGGCAAATAAAATCGGAATGGTTTGACAACCGCGTGGTAAATACTTCTTTTGCCATGTCGAAAAGCAACACATCATATGGCGATAGATGTCCACATTGGAGCAAGCCTACAGCGGCACCTTATTTGGGAATGCTGCTCTCCGGCAGGATGGGGTTTCTGTAATCGAGATCGACCCCAAGGAGCTGATCGAGATCGAGGATCAGCCATTTTCTCCCTATACGCCGGAAAAACTGGCGGAGCTTGCAGAGAGTATCCAGAATAATGGGCAGATGACGCCCTGCAATGTCCGCCGCAAAGACGGGAAGTATTACATTCTGGCCGGACGCAATCGGAAACGAGCCTGCGAACTGGCTGGAGTAAAGGTGCGCTGCATTGTAGAGGAATACGATGATGCCAGCGCCGATCTGGTATTGACAGATACAAACTTATATCAACGCCGCCAGCTCTCTCCTTCGGAGCTGGCGTTTGCTTTTCAGATGCAGAAGCAGGCATACATGAAAAAAGGAGGAAAGAAAAGCACCCGGGCAATTGCCGATGCACAGGGCCAGGATGTGCGGACGGTACAGCGTTACCTGAAGCTGACGGAGCTGAACCACGGTTTGCTGGAACTGGTAGACCAGGGCCGGATTCCGGTGGCAGCTGGCGCAGAACTCACCAAGCTGTCTGAAGAAAACCAGGAAACCCTTTTGCAGTACCTGTCCGATAATCCAGAACAGGGGGTGAAGGATAAAGACCTTCCTCTGCTTTTAGAGGAAAATCAAAACGGAGACTTTGATAGCAGCTGCCTGTCCCAGGTATTCCAAACAGCCCCAAAAGCCAAAAGGGAGAAAAAGCCTTCCCAGCCCCGAAAAGAGCAGGAGCAGGTAGAAAAAATGAAGCCTACAGAAGTGCACGTAAATGGGCTTGTTTTTGTCTTTCATGACGATACAGCCTTAATG
>CALWIS010000115.1 GCA_944380795.1 uncultured Clostridia bacterium
CCATTCGCCCCGTGGCATTGATGCGGGGCACCAACGTAAACGCCACATTCACCGACGTCATGGCCCGCCCCTCCATGGAAGCATGGCGCACCAGCGCCCGCAGCCCCTCCCGCTCCGGCTCCTGCAATAGCCGCAGCCCGGCCTGCACCAGCCACCGGTTTTCTCCGATAAGAGGTACCACATCGCCAATAGTACCGATAGCCACTAAGTCCGCGTAATTATCCAGCAGGCTTTGGGGGTCGCCGTCCTCCATTTCCAAGGCCAGCATCAGTTGGAAGGCAACTCCCACCCCGGAAAATTCCCGGAATGGGGCGCGGTTATCCACCCGCCAGGCATCTACCACTGCCACAGCGTTGGGAAGCACACTTTGGGGGCGGTGATGGTCGGTGATGACCACATCCACGCCCAGCTCATTGGCACGTTCCACTTCCCGATGGGAGGAAATGCCGTTATCCACCGTGACAATGAGCTGTACCCCCTGCTGCGCCAACCGCTCCACCGCGGCAAGGTTCATGCCATAGCCCTCCCCTTCCCGCTCGGGAATATAGTACATCACATCCGCGCCGCAGGTCTGCAAATAGGAAAACAACACCGAGGTCGCAGTTACGCCGTCGGCATCATAATCCCCATACACGGCGATTTTCTCAAAGTTATCGATAGCCTGCCGCACCCGGGATGCCGCTTTGTCCATATCCGGCAGCAGGTACGGGTCAAAGCTTTGGCCATCATAGGCCAGCAGGCGCTCCACGTCCGCCCGGGTATGGAAACCCCGGATTTCCAGCATCATGGCAAGAAACATAGGAAGCCCTGTTTCCTGGGCCAATCTTTTGGCGTTTTCTTTATTGAGAGGCAGGACCTTCCAATTTTTCACCTGCACGAACCACACCCACTTTTCCGTATATATTTATCCTATTGTATCATTTTCATTGGTCCAATTCAATATAAACTCTCTATCTTTCTCCCCTTTCCCACCGATTTTCCACCATACTTTCCACAAAATCCCGTAAAAAATTTTCCCCAATACAAAAAGCGCTGCAAAACCAGCGGTCTTGCAGCGCCTGTTTCATCTTAGTTTTCCAATCCGAGCGGCCTCTTCACAAATTACATATTTCTTTCTACAAAATAGAACCCATTGCTGTGATTCTCATGGTTTTCATATAACTTCCCCCTATTGGATCACAGTATTGCCCTTTGTGGTGACGCTGGTGACCCTGCAATACTCCGTCAACTTCTCTTTTAGCACCATACCAATCTCTCTTTTGGGCTGCCCATTGGGAATAGTCACCTGTAAGGTCATACCCGCAAATCCTTCATTTGCCTTTACCTTTTCAAAAATATCTTCGCTGGTCTGAATCGTAAGTTTTTCGTATGGCAAACTATATTCCTCTCTCACATATTCCGGAAGTGCTACCGTCAAATAAAAGCCGTCCTCTCCCTGTGTTTTCTCTATGATGTCGTCAATAGAAAGAGTGGTTACAAAAGTATAGTCCTTTGATTTTGTTGTTTGGAAACCAAAAACGCAGATACAAGCACAGAGCATAATGCCTGCCAAAGACAGAATTATCGCTAAACGCTTTTTCAAAAGGTCCACCTCCTTACAAAATTTTCCGTAGCGAGACGTTATCGCACATCAAAGAACATTGGAATTCCCCCAATCTATTCCAACAATCTTGCAATAAAGGTATATTGGTCTAACTTCCAGTTGGAAACACTCCCAGAAAACATTCAATTTTCCGGCTATCTCCACTTATGTGTAGTCACTTTTTCAAGCTGGTATTGTTTTTTACAAAATTTTATCTCTATATTTTATAAGAAATCAATTAAATCCAGTTTGCATTTACGTAAATCCCGCTTGCGCTTATATTTTTCTGATATGCAAACAGCGCCCTCCTGGCCAAAAAACCGGAAGGGCGCTATTATCAACAGGGAAACATTACATCATTGAGCGATACAGAGCCTCTACATCCTCCAAAGTGGGGTCCTTGGGGTTGCCGGGGGTGCAGGCGTCGGCCATAGCGGATTCTGCCAAGAAGCGGATATCCTCGTCCTTCACGCCGACTTCGCTGACCTTCTGGGGGATACCCACATCAATGCCCAGCTGACGGACAGCCTGTACAGCGGCCTTGCGATATTCTTCCTGGGTCATGTTGTCAACACCCGCAACGCCCATAGCCCGGGCGATCTCGCGGTACTTCTCGCCGGTGGCTTCGGCATTGTACTCGAGAACGGTGGGCAGAATGGTAGCGCAGGCCACGCCGTGAGGAGTGTCATACAGAGCGCTGAGAGGATGTGCCATGGAGTGGACGATACCCAAGCCTACGTTGGAGAAGCCCATACCGGCAATGTACTGGGCGATAGCCATATCCTCCCGGCCGTCGATGTCGCCGGAAACGGACTTACGCAGGGAACGGGCGATCATCTCGATAGCCTTCAGATGCAGCATATCGGTAAGCTCCCAAGCGCCCTTGGTGATGTAGCCCTCAATCGCATGGGTCAAAGCATCCATACCGGTAGCGGCGCACAGGCCCTTGGGCATGGAAGCAGACATCTCGGGGTCAACGATTGCCACAACGGGGATGTCGTGGGGGTCAACGCACACGAACTTGCGGCGCTTCTCCACGTCGGTAATCACATAGTTGATGGT
>CALWIS010000116.1 GCA_944380795.1 uncultured Clostridia bacterium
GGGTTGTCCTCCGCTAAACCAAAGCACACCAGGCACTAATGTTATGGTAATCATGGGGCCATTCATAAATCTTTCCAGTCTGACCATCAACTGTATGAATGTTTTTTCCATCATAATAGACATTAAACCAATGTCCAGCTGCAGGTCTTTTTGTGATTGGATTTTCCCGGTTGATTCCTACGATCAAATGTGAGCCTGGCCCTTGGCGATAAAGTATTTGCTCTATTTCGCGTGGTTCCATATAAATACATTTTTTACCAGTGGCTTTTTCCATATCTTGATCGTAAGGAATATTTTTAGATGATGCTGTGACCAGAAGATCCTCCCCCAAAAAATGTTGTTCCAACGCCAGAGCGCAAGAACCGCAATTCGTCTCATAATCCCTTTGTTTATCAGGAGAGATTAAGGGGTTTTTATAATTGGGGTTGATACTTTTTGCCCATATCTTCACCGGAGTCAGGTTTTCAGGATAAGCGGAAAATTCAAGGAATTGCCATTCAGGATCTTTCATATAGATGGATGCATCGTCTTGTCCAAAATTGTGAAGATACATATAGTCCCGCAACATAGTTTTGGCAGTTTCCCTATCCAGAGGAGGAAGTTTGTAATCAGGATATGCAGCATGGACAAGCCTTCTCCATTTGGGGTCTTTGGAATAGATCGACGCATCATCAGGTCCATAATTATTTGAATTGGTATACTGATTGAGCTGATATCTGGCTTCTTCCTGACTGAGCGGGGGCAACTGATAATCTGGATGAGCAGCAATCATCAACTTTCGCCATTCAGGATCCATAGAAAAAATTGCGAAATCCTTTTTTCCATAGTTATGAGAAACCATATACTGATGCAAAGCTTGTAGCGCCTCTTGTTGGGTGCTGTCTTGACTGGGTGAGTCCCACAAATCCTTAGATGTTTCTGAAGCGTTATGTGAAACTTCATCCGTCTCAAGTTTTTGAGCACCTTCTTGCTCTATTCTCTGGCTTGTAGGCAAAAAATCACCTATTGCTTCATAATCTTCCCCAAGCAATGCTGCCAGACGTTCTACACGCCGATAACATTCTTCCAGCCATCGTTGGCGGTTCGAAAGAATGGACTTGCTTTCAGTGATATCCTCGCCCAAAAGACGAAGGGTATCCAGTGATGCATCACTTAGCTCAGTTTGCGACTCAATTTCGTCAAGCTCATGCCGAATAGCATCAAGACTTGATAATGCGTCATAACGTTGAGTTTCCAAATTTTGTTTTTCTACCTCTAGTTGCTGCTCAAAACGCTCTACACTTTTCGCAAGTTCTGCATCCTTTTCCAGTTGCATGATAGCCTGATTTATCAGAGTCGCACGCTGTTCCAATTCTTCCTTTTTTTCGCTAACTATCTCTACCTGTCCTTCTAACTGCTCAAAAGAAGACTCTGTATTTTCTCGGTGTGATCCCATTTATTCCACCTCCTTTGCTGCAATAATTGGGGATGAGCAAAACTCTATTATGCTCTATAGTACATGTGATTCGGCAACATCCCGTAAATCGTGCTGTGATTGTACAAGACACTCGCTTTGCTCATCCCTAGGAATAATTGCATATTTTAATTATGGAGCTTTTGGAGTAACTCCTCTAATTTTCCCTCCATATCATTCAAAGACTGGCGTCTATCAGAAATAATTCCTTCCCCTTCGCTAACATCTTCACCAGCTTCGCGGAGCTGGGCTAACGTCTGAGCAGATCCTTCATTTTCCTCTCTCAATTCTTGGATTTGATTACCTACAGATTCAATATCCGCTTCAAGCTGATCCCGCTCGCTCTGAATCTCACCTTTTTCACTTTCCGCTTGTTCCCTGTTTTGTTCAATGCTTTCAGCTACTTCCTGATCCTCAGAAAGGTTACTGATTGCCTGCTCAATAGCGCCTATCCGTTGATTTACCTCTTCCATTTTTCTCTCATTGTCCTCAACCTGGTTTTCCAGGTCTTCCATCCGATCCTCCTGTTGTTCCATTTTCTCCCGGATCATTTTTTTATCATTCCTTTCTCATGAAATTGCTTCATATAGCGATCTATGTCTCCGTCAGAACAATGACAGGTTTTGTTGTGCTTTTTACACTCCTTCATTTGATGATTCGCCAAATGCAACAGATGCACATAAACGCACCTTCCAAATACATCGCTCACAGTCTTATACCGTTCATGCAGACGTTTTGCTTCTTCTACCGTTCCCATAAGCGCAAGGCCACAAAACGACACTGTTTTGCGTATTACGGGATCCACCAGAGGAAGGGCTGTTGGATCGCTAACAATTCGTTGAACATAGCTTTCCGCTTGATTACGTACACGGCGGTCACAGGTTTGACAACAGCCTAGACATTCCGCATACGGATGATACAACATGGGATGAGATAGCTCATATGTGTGCATCAAGCTATAGAGTTCTTTGTCATCCGGCGGTTCCTCCACATGAAATTCGTCTTTGAAATTCCGCATTCGAAGCATCCGGACATGATCTTCTCCTTCATGGTAAAGATAGGCGTGACCGGTCTTGAAATTGACCACTTGATGCATTTGTTCTTCATTTAAATCCATTGTGTTACCAATTTCTTCCCGATCGTCTTTCGCTGTAACGCGCATGAGAATCTTTACGTTGGTTTGCTTTACTGCCTGAGGAGCTATTGCTGTTGGAAGTTGATCGGCGATCAAAATACCCTGACCTAATGCCCTCATTTCAGCAAGCATATTAACGAATAGTTCAATGGTTTTCTCGCTTGGATCCGCCCGGGAATCACTACTGCCTTTATTGGCCGGAATCAGATTGTGAGCTTCTTCTACAAGCAGCATGTGCTTTAACGAAGAACCAGACTTGCGCGCAACTTTACAGTATTCATACACATAACTCAACAGAAACATCATCAATAATGACTTTTCATCCCCATTGAGGCTATCCAATTCTAATATCACCGGACGTCCCATCAACTCGTCCATGGGAATCGTGTGGGGAGTGTCTAGCATCCTCCCCTTGGAGCCACGGCGCAAAGAGTTCAATCGCTCCAGCAGAGACGCTTTAAAGTCGCTTTTCATTTTGACATCAAACCCCGAGTGCTCCACAATGTATTCTGCGTTCCGACATAAGTCTGTGAGCGTTGGCGTTTCCAACCCTTCCTCGCCTCCGCAGCTGTCATCGTACCAACCCTTTTCTAAATAAGTCCGACGAATTGCCTGTTCCAGGAAAATGGGGAGAGGATCAAACAAATTAAATGCTCCGACAAAACAGGCTTGTAGCCGAGAGATATGATTCTCAATCTTAATGCCAGGTAACACTTCCATGGGGTTAAAACGAAATGGACTGACGCTCTCATCTCCCAAAGTGAATACCAGTAAATCATCTTTCAATGCGGGCAATAATTTTAATGCACGATACTCGGTTTTAGCAGGTTCCAGAACAATGAAGGGTATTTTCTGTTCTGTTGGGACATTCCAGAGCTGGTAGAGAATGTTAAACATCGCGGTAGTCTTTCCGCTGCCAGGTACACCAACAATCAATCCATGCTTGGCAAGCTGCTGGCTATCAAAAACAGCAGGGGTTGGCTTCGGTGATTGCTCATCCAAATAGTTTCCAAGCTGAATCACACTTCTGGAAGAACATTTTTCAACTTTTTCCCCAAGGCCAGTGTCTAGATAGAAACCAGGGAAATTATCCTTTACGGGGATAGGCAGCCGAAAAAATGTCGAGATTTCTTCAACGCTTGCTAAGTGTACCAGTCGTTGAGCTCGCATTGGCAGATCAGAGGGACGCTTGTTCCAGAATGGTGTGCATATCCCAGATGAAATGTCCACATTGGAGTAGCATGCAGATTCTTTTGTGAAGAAAATTTGCCCCTGTTCCGATGTTTTTAAAGTACCCTCATTTCTCACACTGTTGGCCAAAAAAGCATTAGCAAGGGCAGTAGAATCCCCCATAGAAAGAACTCGGATGGAAGATAAAAAAACACGGCTAGTTTCAAATTGCTTATTCATCTTCTCGCAATTTTCAACTGGCGTTTTCAAAATGGGAAGTTTTTCACCCTGCCATAAAAGTTTGTTTGTGGAAGGAGAACGGAGAGTTTCTCCGTTCATACTTTCTCGCAAACGGCTTATATTAACATTCATCCAGTCCTTCTCAGCGTTCAAATACTCGGTAGGGATCAAAGTTACATCTAAAACAGCCTTGCCTTGATGCTGTATAAGAGCGGAACATATTTGTTCCATCGTGTTTTCCGTGGCTGTCCATGCGTAAGGAACGTAAAACTCCTGGGGCGCCATCTTTAGGTTATCAGGATATGCAGCCCCGTGGTAAATCTCTTCTTTTTTGAAAATCTCTGTTATTTGGGAAGCCCACTCGGCAGAAAACAACTGCCTGGGGCATTGTTCTGGTTCCACTCTGGAAAAGGAATACTCATTTCCCGGTAAGGCATTCTGAATCTTGGCATCTGCCTGGGCTCTCTCTTCGGAAGTCAGTTTGCTTTCCCCAGCGTATCGAAACACAAGGTACAACTCCAAACGCTCCAATTTGAGAAGGCGCAAACTGCAAGACCACCCTTTCCCTAGGGCATGTAACTGGCGCAGCATCAGCAATTGCCGATTGCTGACCATGGAGACACGCTGATCCACCTCCTCACAAAGATAAGAAAATCTTTGATGTGTAAAATTTGGCAAACTCGTCAGTCGGTATACCAGAAAACTGCACTGTTTTTCCTCGGACGCACAAGTCCAAGATTCACTATCTACTGAGTTCCAGGAAGTAATTATCATAGGGACTCCTCTCTATATTAAATAAAAAGGCGGGTTGGCAAACAAAACCAACCCACCCTGATCTATCACCGGTAACTGTCCTTACGGCGGGCAATCAACTGTTCCAATTCGTTCATACTCTGACTTTCTTCCTGCTCTGCAGATTCCTTTTGAGAAAACAATTCTTCATTGAGCTGTTTAATACACTCGAAGACAGCATCGTAAATACGACTAATTTGTCCGTTTACATTTTCTTGAAAGGAATGCAGGAAAATAGAATTCTCCCAGTTGTTCCATGCCTGATTCCAGGCAACTTCTTGCGCGGCACAGTTCCGATTATGTTCTTCCAGCGCTGCGACCTTTAAGCGTGCAGTATTGCCAAGCCATGCCATGATTGCTCCAACGATTAGCACAATGATTCCGAAACCAGCCTGACGTAAAGGTACTGCAATCAGAATACCAACCAGTGCCATAAGAATACCAACTAAAAGCCACGTTATACGTTTTCGCAAATCATAGGGAATTGTAACAGGTTTTTCGGGTACTGATGGCAGATCTGGAGGAGTGATATAAGTTTTCTCTTCTACAAAGGTAAATTTTCCAACGTGGCTGAATTGTACCAAACAAGAGAGAGGGTTCACTGCATCACTCACCGGTTGCACATAGGTGACGGTCTGGCTCATCTGGCTCCGATCCCACCAAACTTCACGAGTTTTCACGTTAGCAGGAACATGATTATCCACTAATTTTTGACTTAACTTTTTCACGTAGTCCTTCTGAGTTAGTGTGTTTTGTTCATCGGTGAAGAAATGCTGCCGCTTACTATTTTTTTGCAACCAACTCCACAGCTCTTTCGAGGACATATATTCAGTACCAGTTGCGGCAGTCACATTCTCTGAAGATTTCGATGAGCCTTGAGCTTGTGAAATCTCTTGTTGGACTTCCTCGTTTACTTTGGCTTTCTGGTTTGCTATTGTTGTGTTTACAGCCGTGTTAATTTTACTAGCTAAATCTTTCGCACCGGCAACTGCTTTATCCGCCGCAGCGGATACACTTTGTTTGACGGTATCCAAATCCACCGAAGCGTTATCTAAAGTGGTTCCACACTTTTCACAAACGATAGCATTGTCATCATTTTCTGTACCGCATGATTTACATTTTTTCATGACATATTCACCTCACGAGTTTGGCATCCAATTATAGTTATTCACTGATATATCAATCAGTCGTTATCAAAATTCACCAAAGTCATATCTCGTTATACAAAGGAGATGATCAAGCTACAAAGAAGCGAAAAAGACCGTGACGAGTTCCAACGGCCTTTTTCATTTTACGGAAGTCACCTTTTGGTAGTGGCTCTTTGCTAACTAATATACCACACATTGGCGCTTATTTCAACAGATTTCATGACTTTTCCACGAGAAAATATTAATTTTTTTCGATAGGAGTCTCGGGCTAGGAATATGGCGAAAGGTACACCTTTCGATAGTGGCTTTCACTGTTTCTTGGTCAAGCGATACTCCCGTAGGCGGCGGTAGAAGGTTGTTCCGCTCATGCCGCAGAGTTTGGTGGCATTCTCGAAGGAGATTTCCTTTTTCTCCCACTGGCGGACAATCTGCCCGAAATCAGCGGGCATGGCGATCTCCGGACGGCCAAACCGCACCCCTCTGGCCTTTGCCGCGGCGATGCCTTCCGCTTGGCGCTTGCGGATGTTCTCCCTCTCGCTTTGCGCCACGAAGGAAAGAATCTGCAAAACCAGATCCGCAATGAAGGTTCCCATCAAGTCCTTGCCCCGGCGGGTGTCCAGCAGGGGCATATCGATCACGCAGATGTCCACGCCCTTCTCCTTGGTAAGGATGCGCCATTGGTTCTGGATTTCCTCGTAATTGCGCCCCAGCCGGTCGATGCTCAGAATGTAGAGGACATCCCCCGGTCTTAATTTTTTCACCATGCGCTTGTAATTGGGACGGTCAAAGTCCTTGCCGGATTGTTTATCGATGTAGAGATTCTTAGTTGGGATTTTCAGTTCCGCCATAGCGACCCGCTGCCGTTCCTCGTTCTGATCCTTGCTGGACACGCGGATGTAACCGTATTTCTTGCTTTCGATACTATCTACCCCCTTAAAAAGTGTGAGGTTATCCTACCATACTCAACAAAAAAGCCCTCCCGGTTTCCGTTCCCGGGAGGGCCCTCTTTTCCAATTTTATATTATGCTTGCGGGGAGTGCCCCACCAGCACATATTTGTTGGAGGAGTCAGCGTGGTTCCACCGAAACCGTTCTTCCACCGTGAGGAACCCAGCCTTCTCCAAATCCCGAACACCCCGCCGCACCGTGCTCTCCGA
>CALWIS010000117.1 GCA_944380795.1 uncultured Clostridia bacterium
TGCTTTTCCCACCCGTGGAGCCGTCAGGCGCTGGCGGAGGAGCTTTCCAATCCAGCGGCGGTGTTCTTAGTGGCTGTAGAAGGAAATACCGTTTTGGGCTATGCTGGGATGCATGTGGTGTGCGGGGAAGGGTATATCGACAATATCGCGGTGTTTTCCCATGCCCGCAGAAAAGGTGTAGGACGCCGGCTGGTACAGGCGCTTATTGACTGGATGGAACAGCACGACGGCCTGTTCCTCACCTTGGAGGTGCGTCCCTCCAACGAAGCCGCCATTTTATTGTACCGTTCTGTGGGGTTTGAGGAGGCAGGCCTCCGCAAAGGGTTTTATCAGGACCCGGAGGAGGACGCTTTACTGCTTACATTGCCCCTTCGCAACCAATAGTTGCGGCCATTCAACCGACAGTTGGTGGATTTTTTTGCCGGATTCCCGGATACTGAAAGCAGAAATCGCACCAGATTTTTGTTTGGAAGGAAGTGCAGCGATATGAACCTGATTATGGCAGAACGTTTTGCCCAGCTTAGGAAAAAGGCGGGGCTTTCTCAGGAGGAGCTGGCAGAAAAATTGGGGATCAGCCGTCAGGCGGTCTCCAAATGGGAGCGGGCGGAATCCTCCCCGGATACGGATAATCTCATTGCTCTTTCAAAGCTCTATGGGCTTTCACTGGATGAATTGCTTTTGCTCAACCAGCCAGAGAAAAAAGAGGAATCGGAAACCGAGAAATTCCACCGGCAGGCGCAGACGTTTGAACAGCAGATTCATGATGAGATGAATGGCAGCCCCACCTTTTCCTATGAGCAGGATCCTTTTGAGGGGGAGGCTCCGGCTGCTCCCCAGCCGCCCTATCCTTTTGAGGAGGAGTCCGGGCCTGATCCTATGCCCCAAGAACCCATTTGGGAAGACTCTCAACCATTTGAGGAAGATGCTCGAAAAGAATTTATAAAAAACATACGGAACCAGCGCCAGGAAATGTGGCAACGCATTCACAGAAATTTTGATGGAGCCTTTCCTCTAATTATTATCTGCCTGTATTTGGCAGCGGGTTTTTGCTTTGACTGGTGGCACCCGACATGGCTGCTGTTCCTCACCATCCCCATCTATTACGCAGGCCTGTACGGCAGCTACCCGGTGCTGGTGACCCTCCTGTTTTTGCTGGCGGGATTTTGTTTCAGCTGGTGGCATCCGGCATGGCTTTTATTCCTCACCATTCCCCTATTTTATCTGCTGTATCATCCTCATAGCGAGAAGAAAGGTGAACCAGAGAAAGAAGCGGAGGAAGTATCCCCATAAGAAATCGCCGGTTTGTTTTGCTTTTTTTTCGGCGGTGCGGTATGATAGAGGCATAGAGAAAAGAAAGGACGTTGCCCTATGCGCATTTTAGGAATCGAAAGCTCATGCGATGAGACTGCCGCCGCCGTGGTGGAAGATGGCCGGAAGGTGCTCTCCAATATCGTGGCTTCTCAGGTGGAGGAGCATAAACTATATGGAGGTGTAGTTCCAGAAATCGCCTCCCGCCGCCACAGCGAAGCGATTTCCGGGGTGGTGCGGGAAGCGCTGGAGCAGGCAGGCTGTACCCTGGAGGATATTGACGCCATTGCGGTTACCTATGCTCCCGGCCTTATTGGGGCGCTGCTGGTGGGAGTGAATTTTGCCAAAGGGCTGGCCCTGGCCAGCGGGAAACCGCTGGTGCCGGTGCATCACTTGCGCAGCCATATTGCCGCCAACTACCTGACAAACCCGGAGCTGACCCCTCCCTTTTTGTGCCTGGTGGTGTCCGGTGGGCATACCCATATTATTGAAGCTCAGGACTACACCCGGCTGCATATTATTGGCCGTACCCGGGATGACGCCGCCGGAGAAGCTTTTGACAAGGCGGCCAGAGCTATGGGGATGCCCTATCCCGGAGGCGTACATTTAGACAAGCTGGCAGAAACCGGGGATGACCACGCCTTCTCCTTCCCCCATCCCAGCGTGACCGGCGCGCCTCTGGATTTCAGTTTTTCCGGGCTGAAAACTGCAGTGATTAATCTGTTGCACAACGCCCAGCAAAAGGGCCAGGAGGTGTGTATTCCCGATTTGGCGGCGTCCTTCCGCCGGGCAGTGGTGGATTGCCTAGTGAAAAATACGGTGGCTGCGGCAAAACAGATCGGCGCGAAAAAGATCGTCATTGCCGGTGGTGTTTCCGCCAACCGGCTGCTTCGGGCCCGTTTGGAGGAAGAATGCCGAAAAAATGGCTGGGAATTCTTTCGGCCGGAACTTTGCTACTGCGGCGATAATGCTGCTATGGTAGGCGCGCAGGGATATTATGAGTTTTTGCAGGGGAATTTGGCGGGGATGGAATTAAATGCCTGCGCCAATATGGCAGTAGACACTTTGAAATAGCCTATACATTTAAAAAACATACATTTCTGTAAAAACAGTAAAGGGGCGGTGAGTTGACAGTTTATCAACTCGCCGCCCCTTTGTTATTATGGGTAAGAGATTCTGTTTTAAATTATTTCTGATACTTCTTTGCCTTTTCTTCCCAGTTCTTCTCTATGCCAATATAGCACAGGCCCTGCAAAATGGGGACTACTGCGGTAAAGCTGAGACCGCGGCGGCTGGAGTAATTGCTGTATTCTCCGCTGCTGTTCCCGATTGTTACAAAAATATTTACTAGGAATGCGGCTGCCACTATGAAAGAAAGGATACTCCACACCATCAGACCCTTCTCCTTTTTTCTCAGCACGATTCCCAGAATACCGGAAATAACGGCCCCAATGCTGGTGAGAACATCACACACCAGATACACAATCAACAATCCCATTTGGTCGCCGGCAAACTGGAATAACAGGGACCAGCTTTCGATGTTCTGGAAGAACACCACGCTTCGAACTGCGCCTAAAACCAGCAGCAGAATGCTAAAAACCAACAGATTCCGACGGTAATTGTACATAAAACCTCTCCTTGTGTTTCTAATTTGATAATGATATCTTAATAAATTATTCAAATAATGTCAATATACAATGATAATGCAGCCGGTTTTCTGCGGAAAGTACATGGATTTTAAAAAGGAAACTAATTTTATAGGCAAATGCGAATATATATTCAAGTTTAAGAATATTTATTCTTTTAA
The DNA here is from genome assembly GCA_944380795.1 of uncultured Clostridia bacterium. GTDB lineage: Bacteria > Bacillota > Clostridia > Oscillospirales > Acutalibacteraceae > Heritagella_A. Next base: position 3,116 of record CALWIS010000117.1, read on the forward strand.
TTCCATGATAAGAAAAAAGTGCCAAAAAATTAACGATTTCACAAATTGGACATTGATTTCCTGTTTCGTATCGGGTACAATGATATCAGCCGGAATTTCGACTTTCGGCTGATAACCATGTTTGAAGGAGTCCGGGTTCCGGGTTCTTCCAAAATATCGCATAATTTTAAATATTTTGGCCATTGGGCCGGAAGGAGAAAAATTATGACAAAGAATGCTTCTGTTTTGAAGTGGATCGACGAGATGAAGGCTCTCGTCACCCCCGATCAGATGGTTTGGATCGACGGCTCTGAGGAGCAGCTGGAGGCCCTGCGTGCCGAGGCTTGCAGCACCGGCGAGATGATCAAGCTGAACGAAGAAAAGCTGCCTGGCTGCTACCTGCACCGCACCGCTGTGAACGACGTGGCTCGTGTGGAAGGCAGAACCTTTATCTGCGCAAGAAAAGAAGAAGATGCCGGCCCCACCAACAACTGGATGGATCCCGAGAAGGCATACAAAATGCTGTATGACATTGCCCGCGGCAGCTACAAGGGCCGTACTATGTACGTGATCCCCTACTCCATGGGCCCCATCGGTTCTCCTCTCGCCAAGATCGGCGTGGAGCTGACCGACTCCATCTATGTTGTGCTGAACATGGCTATCATGACCCGCGTTGGTGAGAAGGTCTGGGAAGCTCTGGGCGACAGCACCGACTGGGTGAAGGGCCTGCACTGCAAGTGCGACATCGACGAAGAGAAGAGATATATCTGCCACTTCCCGGAGGACAACACCATTATTTCCGTTAACTCCGGTTACGGCGGAAACGTGCTGCTGGGCAAGAAGTGCTTCGCTCTGCGTATTGCTTCTTTCCAGGGCAAGAACGAGGGCTGGATGGCTGAGCATATGCTGATCCTGGGCATTGAGAATCCTCAGGGCGAGATCAAGTATGTGGCTGCTGCATTCCCGTCCGCTTGCGGCAAGACCAACCTGGCTATGCTGATTCCCCCGGAGGGATATCGCAAGAAGGGCTACAAGGTTTGGACTGTCGGCGACGACATCGCTTGGATGCGTCAGGGCGAGGATGGCCGTCTGTATGCCATCAACCCCGAGAACGGCTTCTTCGGCGTTGCTCCTGGCACCAACGAGAAGTCCAACCCCAACGCTCTGGCTACTACCCGTCAGGGAACCATCTTCACCAACGTTGCCCATAACCTGGACGACAACACCGTGTGGTGGGAGAGCCTGGACAAGAATCCGCCTGAGAACGCTGTTGACTGGAAGGGCAACCCCTGGAACGGCAAGACCAGCGATGTGAAGGGCGCTCATCCCAACAGCCGCTTCACCGCTCCTGCCAAGAACTGCCCCTGCATCAGCCCCGAGTTCGACAAGGGCGCTGGCGTTCCGATTTCCGCTATTATCTTTGGCGGCCGTCGTGCCAAGACCACTCCTCTGGTGTATCAGTCCCGCGACTGGAACCATGGCGTGTTCGTAGGCTCCATCATGGCTTCCGAGACCACTGCTGCCGCTACCGGCGCTGTTGGCGTGCTGCGTCATGACCCCATGGCTATGAAGCCCTTCTGCGGCTA